>JAUZQA010000147.1 GCA_030705665.1 Bacillota bacterium | reverse complement strand
TGTGATTTCTTGATACCCTTGGGCAGCTAATTGTCGTACTTCCTGGATGACCTCTTCAGGTCTGCGGCTGCGCTCTTTACCGCGGGTAAATGGAACGATACAGTACGTACAGAATTTATCGCAGCCATACATAATATTAACCCACCCTTTGATATTTCCGCGGCGGACCTTAGGCAGGTTTTCAATCACATCCCCCTCTTTAGACCAAACCTCAATAACCATTTCCTTTGACATATAGGCATCATGCAGGATGTTTGGTAAACGGTGGATGTTATGCGTTCCAAAAATCATATCAACATGTTGATGCGATTTTAAAATTTTATTAACGACTGACTCTTCCTGTGACATACAGCCGCAAACACCTAATAAAAGGTCAGGCTTTTCCGTCTTAAGGGCTTTTAGATGGCCAATCTCACCAAATACTTTGTTCTCGGCATTTTCACGAATGGCACATGTATTCAAAAGAATGACATTGGCATCCTGGACATCTTCCGTTGGTTCATATCCTAAGGCCATGAAAATCCCTGCCATTACTTCCGTATCATGCTCATTCATCTGGCAGCCATAGGTACGAATGTAAAACTTCCGTCCCTCGCCCATGCCGCGAAATTCTTCTGAAATGGCAAAATCATTGTGGTACTTGACTTCCTCTTTCCCACGTTTCTTTGCATCTTTAAGAGATGGAGCTGTTATTACTGTTTCAAAATATTTGCTGTAATCCTTGGCGGATTTTTTGTCCGAAGGATTATCAGTACCCACTTGCTGACCTTCCAAACGTTGCGATTCATTCATTAAAAAGAATCTCCCTTCTTACAAAAAAATAAATATTTCCATTAATAAAACAATCTTTTTAAGAGAAAAAATAATGTGCCCAAATATCTGCACATTATTACAGTATACAGGGAAAAATGAGTGAAAACAAGGTAAAGAAGCAACAGCAAATTTAGCTTTGGACCGCACTGGGCCTAATAAAAAAAATCCCGCGAGTCTGTCCGCGGGATTTTCATTTTCTTACATAAATTCATTCACTAATTTATCGAAATGTGCCTGATCAAGATCTAAATCAGCTTCTGTTAATGGAGTTTTTGCAAAGTTAGGAGCCAAATCCTGATAGGATGGACGTTCTGTATTTTGATAAATAAGGCCTGTTACAAGACCGTTGTGATTTAACAAGGTCTGCATTGCAATATCCTTACTTGAAGAATCATAGCCTTCAACATCACTTAATTTTGTTAGGTTCTCTTTAAACCAATCATAAGTGTTCACCTTATTGTAGGTTACACATGGGCTGAATACATTAATGAAAGAGAAACCATCATGCTTAATACCTGCTTCAATTAAAGAAGTTAATTCTTTCAGGTCAGTTGAAAAGCTTTGTGCAACAAATGTAGCTCCTACTGACAAAGCCAATTTCATTGGAGAAATGGACTCTTCAATTGAACCTTCAGGCGTAGACTTTGTTTTAAAGCCCATAGCTGAACGTGGTGATGTTTGACCTTTTGTTAATCCATAAATTTGGTTATCCATTACGATATAAGTAATGTTGATGTTACGACGAATCGCATGAACAGTATGCCCCATACCGATTGCAAATCCATCTCCGTCACCCCCGGAAGCAATAACCGTTAAATCACGGTTTGCCATTTTAACACCTTGGGCGATTGGAAGTGCGCGACCATGAATACCATGCACACCATATGAATTGATATAACCAGAAATACGACCGGAACAGCCGATACCAGAGATAACTGCCAAATTTTCTGGCTCAAGACCGACATTTGCTGCTGCACGTTGTATTGCTGCTTGTACAGAGAAGTCGCCACAGCCAGGGCACCAGTTCGGTTTTACATCGTTTCGAAAATCTTTAAATGTGGCCATTTAGAACAACTCCTTACATTTTGAATATACTTCATGTGGTATGAACGGATTCCCGTCATATTTTACGTATTTAACAATTTTTTCTGCATTTCCAACATTCATTTTCATGATATTCGCCAGTTGGCCAGTCGCGTTGTTTTCAACAACTAACACTTTTTTAGCAGATTGTACAAGTGGCAATACCTCATCTGTTGGGAACGGATGGATTAAACGAATATGCGCATGGTTCACTTTTACTCCATCTTTTTCAAGACGGCCAATTGCTTCTTCAATCGCACCGCGAGTTCCATTAAAACCGACAATTAACACTTCAGGATCTTCATGTGGTGTATATTTGTAAACCGGTGTATTAAAACGAATATTTTCAACTTTGCGCATACGTTTATCCATTTGCGCAATCCGATTTGTTGGCGATTCAGATGGCTTTCCTGTTTCAGCATGTTCTACACCTGTTACATGGTGAATACCATTTTTCATTCCAGGTATAACGCGTGGTGAAACGCCGTCTTCTGTAACAAGGTAACGCTTGTAGTAGCTGCCTTGATGATTTTCGTTTTCAGCAATTTCGTGATCGACAAGCTTACCGCGTCTAATTTCAACTTTACTATAGTCTAACGGTTCCACTGTTTGTTTTCCTAACGATAATTGAAGGTCAGATAAAACAATAACAGGACACTGATATTCTTCAGCAAGGTTGAAAGCTTCAGCTGTATCATAGAATGCTTCTTGTACTGTACTTGGAGCCATAACGATTTTTGGAATTTCCCCATGTGTTCCATAAATCATAGCCATTAGGTCTGATTGCTCCTGTTTTGTTGGTAATCCTGTCGAAGGACCTCCACGTTGTGTATCAACGATAACAATTGGAGTTTCGGTCATTCCCGCTAGGCCAATAGCTTCCATTTTTAATGATAATCCAGGACCTGAAGAAGCAGTCAGGGCACGAACACCGCCATAATTGGCACCAATGGTCATTGCACAAGCAGCAATTTCATCCTCTGTTTGAATAACAGCTCCACCAAGTGCTGGAAGTTTTTTAATTAAATATTCCATGATATCAGATGCTGGTGTAATTGGGTACGCAGCCATGAAACGGCAGCCTCCAGCTAGAGCACCCATCGCTATGGCATCGTTTCCAATCATGAACATCCGCTTTTTACCATCTGCTTTCTCAAGCTGCATGGTTTGCATACTGCCAATCTTTTCTTTTGTATAATCAAAGCCAGCTTTGATCGCGTCCATGTTCTTCGCAACAACTTGTGCGCCTTTTTTACCAAAGATCTCTTGTACCACATCTTGAAATACATTGATATCCAAATCTAAAACTGCAGATGTTGCACCAATTGCAACCATGTTTTTCATTAGGGAAGTTCCCAATTCAGTTGCAATTTCAGTAAATGGAACTGAATATAAGTTTGCTTCTGTATCTTCCGGCTTTTTAGGATCGAACTTTGAGTCCGCCAAAATAACACCGCCGCGATGCAGTTCTTTGTAGTTTAAATCGATTGTTTCTTGGTCAAATGCTACAAGTATATCTAGGTCGTCTGAAATAGTTCTAACTTGGGTTGTGCTTACCCGAATTTTATTGTTTGTATGTCCACCCTTGATGCGTGAAGAGAAATGGCGATAACCGTAAAGATAGTAGCCTAAGCGGTTAAGCGCAATTGCAAAAATTTCTCCAGTACTTTCAATACCTTCTCCTTGCTGTCCTCCAACTTTCCACGAAAGTTGATTGATCATGACTTACACCCCTTTAGATATGTAAAGAATAATTAAAGCTTTTGCGTTAATAATTGTTGTTAGTATCATCCATGTAGACCACGAGAATTAAACGCTTCAACATGTTCTTTTACGTAAAAAATAGATTAATGGATATGTACTAAACGCTTACAATTCTAGACCTAAGTATCGAAAATTGCAACCCTTTCGGCTCAAATTTTGTCTAAAATATGAATATTTTTTTATTATTTAAAAATTACTAGTTATTTTATTAATTTTATATAATAATTAGTATCGTTTAGCCTAGTTATTACTGGGTTTCATCCTAATTTATGCTATAAATATTATTTCTAATATTATTTCAAAAATATATTTTAGATATTTTACTATAATAATAAACTTTACCTTTCGACAATGTTATATTCCAAAGAGAAAATTACATATACTGGTAAAACCTTCACCTCTAGTGACCTTCTACAAATTTCGTCATAAAAAAGCCTGCTTGTGTATGCTCAAGCAGGCAGATTCATTATGTTTTAGTTTTTTACCGCGGTTCCACAATTAATTTTATAGCTGTGCGTTCTTCCCCATCAATCTGGATATCCGTAAACGCCGGGATGCAAATCAAATCAACTCCGCTAGGTGCTACAAAACCTCGAGCAATTGCTACGGCCTTTACGGCTTGATTTAATGCCCCCGCACCTATTGCCTGAATTTCTGCTGCACCTCTTTCTCGCAGCACTCCGGCTAGTGCACCAGCTACAGAATTAGGATTAGATTTTGCTGAAACTTTTAATATTTCCATTCCTAGCTCCTCCTTGTATATCCCGATCCCGCATGAGCAGTTTCATGATCTAATCAGGAATATATAATATTCCACTGCTACTATATTCGAGAGGGAAAAAACTTATTCCGGCTTGGACAAAAAAGAGCTCATCTAGAATGTAATTTTTTTGAGTTTCAAAGCTTAAGTCTATGTTACCGTTTATGAATAAAAGGGATGATCATCATTGATTAGTATGGTTTCCATTTTCTTTGTAAATCCAGTCTTACGATCAAGTTCAATCAAAACAGCACTAAGCTGTGTTCTCCCCGTTGTAGACACCTCAAAACGCGAAGGAAGGCTTGTTAGGAACCTCTTAAGTACTGCTTCTTTTTCCATTCCCAGAATCCCATCATACGGACCTGTCATGCCTACATCCGTTAAATAGCCTGTTCCCCCAGGTAAAATTCGTTTGTCCGCAGTTTGAACATGTGTATGTGTTCCAACGACTGCACTGACTCTTCCATCTAAATACCAGCCCATTGCTTGTTTTTCACTTGTTACTTCTGCATGGAAGTCTACAAAAATAAATGGTGTCCGTGCACGGGCCTGGGTAACTAATTCATCAGCTTTTTTAAAAGGGCAATCGAGCGGGTTCATAAATGTGCGCCCTTGTAAATTGATAATCGCTACTTCCAAGTCATTAAATTTTAAATAAGCAATTCCTTTTCCAGGAGTTCCTTCTGGAAAATTGGCAGGTCGAACCAAGTACTTCGCATCGTTAATAAATTCGAAAACTTCCCGATTGTCCCAAGCATGGTTTCCAAGCGTTACCGCTTGTGCACCCACCTCTAAAAACTGCCGATAGATTTTTTCAGTAATTCCTCTCCCCGATGCGGAGTTTTCCCCATTAATAATGGTAATTTGCGGCCGATATTTTTCTTTTAATTTCGGTACGTATTCTTTAATCATATCTCTTCCCGGTGAACCGACAACATCACCAATAAACAATAAATTCATGTAAAAGCCCTTTCTTAAGTAAACTTTATTTTAATGTAAATTGTAGCATACATTTAGATTTTCGCTAAATGGTCGAAAAAATAAAGCGGTGCATGTGCACCGCTTTATTTTGCATATTCAACAGCTCGTGTTTCACGTATAACTGTAACCTTTATATGACCAGGATAATCCAGCTCTTCTTCGATCTGTTTGCGAATATCCCTTGCAAGTCGATGTGCTGCCAGATCATCAATTGTTTCTGGTTTTACAATAATCCGTACTTCACGTCCAGCCTGAATGGCAAATGACTTTTCTACGCCTTCGTGCGATTCAGAAATTTCTTCAAGCTTTTCTAATCGTCGAATATAGTTTTCAAGCGTTTCACTTCGTGCTCCCGGTCTTGCGGCTGATAAAGCATCGGCAGCAGCAACAAGCACTGCAATAATCGATGTAGGCTCTGTGTCCCCATGATGTGAAGCAATACTGTTAATGACAACAGGGTGCTCTTTGTATTTAGTAGCAAGTTCAACACCAATTTCTACATGGCTTCCTTCCACTTCATGGTCAATTGCTTTACCAATATCATGAAGTAAGCCTGAACGACGTGCCAATGTTTCATCTTCACCCAACTCTGCTGCAAGTAAGCCAGAAAGCTGTGCAACCTCTATTGAGTGCTTTAATACGTTTTGTCCGTAACTTGTACGGTACTTTAATCGTCCAAGAATCTTGATAAGATCCGGGTGAAGTCCATGGACTCCAACTTCAAACGTAGTTTGTTCTCCTACTTCACGGATATGATCATCAACCTCACGGCGCGATTTTTCAACCATTTCTTCAATTCGTGCAGGATGGATCCGTCCATCTTGGACAAGTTTCTCAAGTGCCAAGCGAGCCGTTTCACGGCGAATAGGATCAAAACCTGATAGAATGACTGCTTCAGGTGTATCATCGATGATTAAATCAATCCCTGTTAATGTTTCAAGGGTACGAATATTACGTCCTTCACGGCCGATTATCCGGCCTTTCATCTCATCATTTGGAAGGTTTACTACAGAAACTGTTGTTTCGGCTACATGGTCAGCAGCGCAACGCTGGATTGCCAGCGATAGAATTTCCTTCGCCTTTTTATCAGATTCCTCTTTAATACGAGTTTCATTTTCTTTGATCATTACCGCAAGATCGTACGCTAATTCTTTTTCAGTACGTTCTAAAATGATCGCCTTAGCTTCTTCGCGGTTCAAGCTTGAAATTCTTTCAAGTTCAGCTTGTTGTAATTGTACCAACTCGTCCACTTTGCTTTCCATCTCTTCAATATGTTGTTGTCTTTGGTTAAGAGAATCATCCTTCTTTTCTAAAAGAATCTCACGTTTATTAAGTGATTCATCTTTTCGATCTAAATTCTCTTCTCTTTGCAGTAAACGGTTTTCTTGTTTTTGCAGTTCATTTCTTCGATCACGAACCTCACGTTCGGCTTCTGTCCGAAGTTTGTGAATTTCATCCTTTGCCTCAAGCAGTGCTTCTTTTTTCAAAGAGTCTGCTTCACGTTTTGCATCGTCAAGAATTTGATCAGCAGCACCTCTAGCTCCCGCTATTTTTGCTTCTGCAATTGATTTCCGTATAAAATATCCAACAACCGCACCGACGATAAGGCCAAGCAAAATGGAGATGATTGTAATTGGTTCCATCGTTACACCTCCTCTTGCTATGAACTTTTGTTACGTTTTTTTAAGTGTCGGCATGTACATTGTTTAATTCAACATACAGCAAGCACTAAGGCTTTTAAGCGTTGTAATATTACCAAAAATGTAAAATATACATATTAATTGTAAAGGTGTACCTATTTATTGTCAAGGGTTAGTCATTTCAAGGCTTTCGACTATTGGGATGATGTTTATGTATTATTTTGAGACTAACGTATGAAGATTGTCAAATGGATAAAATTATGTACTAAAAGAGTAAAACCCATTTTGGGCTTTACTCTTTTGATTAGTCAAGTAACTCAAATTGCTCGTCGTCGGTTTCAGCAACTGTTTTTTCTGTGTCTAAGCCGTAGTGCTCACGGATTTTCTTTTGAATTTCCAAACGAATTTCAGGGTTTTCCTTTAAGAACAATTTGGCATTTTCTCTTCCTTGTCCTAATCGTTCATCATTATAGGAATACCAAGAACCACTCTTTTGAACGATATCCAGTTCTGAACCAAGGTCAATGATTTCTCCTTCTTTGGAAATTCCTTCACCGTACATAATATCCACTTCTGCGACCCGAAATGGAGGTGCAACCTTGTTCTTAACAACTTTAATTTTGGTTTTGTTACCAACCATGTCATTGCCTTGCTTTAATGTTTCGGCACGGCGTACTTCAAGACGTATTGTTGAGTAGAACTTGAGCGCGCGTCCACCCGGTGTTGTCTCGGGGTTCCCGAACATGACACCCACTTTTTCACGAATTTGGTTAATGAAAACAGCAATTGTTTTCGATTTATTGATGGCACCAGAGAGTTTGCGCAGCGCTTGGGACATTAAACGTGCTTGCAGTCCTACGTGGGCATCTCCCATTTCTCCTTCAATCTCAGCCTTCGGAACTAAGGCAGCAACAGAGTCAATAACAATGATGTCTACTGCACCGCTTCGAACAAGTGCTTCAGCGATTTCAAGGGCTTGTTCTCCGGTGTCAGGCTGTGATAATAATAATTCATCAATATTAACACCAAGTTGATGGGCATACTTTGGATCAAGCGCATGTTCGGCATCGATAAACGCTGCTTGACCGCCTTTTGCTTGGACTTCAGCGATTGCGTGCAGAGCGACCGTTGTTTTACCCGAGCTCTCTGGTCCGTAAATTTCAATGATCCGGCCTCTTGGATAACCGCCTACACCAAGCGCTGCATCAAGAGCTAATGATCCGCTTGGAACTGTGGAAATCCTAGTATCGGTTTGCTCTCCCATTTTCATAATTGAGCCTTTACCAAATTGTTTTTCGATTTGTTTTAGCGCCATTTCTAAGGCCGCTTGACGATCACTCACGTATTTTTCCTCCTTCATTTATAAAAACCACAAGATGTTTGCGATAATCTATCAAATTAAAATCCTATATATAATATAACTGCTTTTCTACGATTTGTCGAGTAAAAAAACGAACATCTATTCGATTATTTTCCGACGGAAATTATGTTGAAAAACGTGAATTCTCTAGGGCATTCTTCTTTTTTGCAACTTAATTTCCAGTAATTAATCAATTTCGGCTTGATTTCAGAAAATAAATTTTGCCATTGAGTGTACCTACCCTAAAAAGCAGAAAAAATCACAGAATCTATTTAAGCATTCTGTGATTCCTGTA
>JAUZQA010000146.1 GCA_030705665.1 Bacillota bacterium | reverse complement strand
CCTATATCTGTTCACCAGTGCCGCTAGTTTTATTGAAGTATCTATTTTAGCACTAATAGGTTTATGGCTTAAAAACGCTGCAGGCAGAAAGATAAATTATCGTCAATTATGGAGATTGGCAGCCTATAGCGAAACATTGCCAACCTTGTTTTTTACCATTATGTCAGCCATTAAAACGAACGTACCATGGAGCTTTTTCATTAACTGGATTGTAGTCATTTTGATTCTCTATTTAGCCATTAACGAAATTCCAAAACCAAAGAATGCAGCATAATTTATGAAACAAATGTGATGAAACTCGCTTTATTGCGGGTTTTTTTATGTTCTATGATCAGATGGACAAGCATAGGTATGTACAAACTTCTTTTTCGGAGGCTTGTCCAAATGAAAAATTTACTCATACTCCTAGTTTCTTTCCTTATTATATACAGTATTTATTTTGACATTTCAGTTGGAACACTTCCACGGCCTGACACACAGAAAGTTGAAGCTGTCGCAAAACCCAAATCAACTAAAGCCAGTATTCCCTATTTTGAGGTAAAGGTTGAACCAGGGGATACCCTGATGACGATTGTCGAGCACCAGATCAAAAAACCACTGCCTGTATCGATTACGCGTTTAATTCATGATTTTGAAGCACTTAATCCCGACCAAAGTGCTGAAAAAATTCAAATAGGAAAAAGCTACCGTTTTCCCGACTATGTAAAATAAGAAGCAGCAAAAAACACCATAAAGAAATTGAAACTAACCCTTCTCCTTGTCAAGATAGCTTAAAGACTGATAGAATAAAATCGAATTGTTTATAACAATCTATCGCATTTAAAGGAGAGCGAATTCCACGTGAGTGAAATTATACATCGTTCAAAAACTCGGCCAATTAAAGTTGGAAATTTAACCATTGGCGGAAATAACGAGATTATTATCCAAAGCATGACTACAACAAAAACACATGATGTAGATGCTACCGTAGCAGAAATTAAACGCCTTGAAGAGGCAGGCTGTCAAATTGTACGCGTTGCTTGTCCGGATGAACGTGCTGCCGATGCTATCCCTGAAATCAAAAAAAGGATCAATATCCCTTTAGTTGTTGATATTCATTTTGATTATAAATTAGCTTTAAAAGCAATCGAAGGCGGAGCAGATAAAATCCGCATTAACCCGGGGAATATCGGCAAACGGGAAAAAGTCGAGGCTGTCGTAAAAGCTGCCAAAGAACGCGGTATCCCTATTCGGATTGGTGTCAATGCAGGTTCACTTGAAAAACGGATCTTAGACAAATACGGATATCCAACAGCCGACGGAATGGTTGAAAGTGCCCTCTATCATATAAAAATCTTAGAGGATTTGGATTTTCACGATATTATTGTATCAATGAAGGCGTCTGATGTTAATCTTGCAATTGAAGCATATGAAAAAGCGGCCAGAACATTTGATTATCCTTTACACTTAGGGATCACAGAGTCTGGAACCTTATTTTCAGGAACGGTTAAAAGTGCCGCCGGCCTGGGGGCAATTATCAGTAAAGGAATTGGAAATACGATGCGTATTTCCCTTAGTGCTGATCCTGTTGAAGAGGTCAAAGTTGCAAGGGAACTTCTAAAGGTATTCGGACTATCCTCAAATGCTGCGACGCTTATTTCCTGTCCTACTTGCGGAAGAATTGAAATTGACCTAATCAGCATCGCAAACGAAGTTGAGGAATACATTTCAAATATTAAGGCTCCGATTAAAGTTTCCGTTTTGGGATGTGCCGTTAACGGTCCTGGGGAAGCCAGAGAAGCAGACATCGGAATCGCCGGCGCCCGTGGGGAAGGATTACTGTTTCGTAAGGGAGAAATTGTCCGTAAAGTCCCAGAAGCGCAAATGGTTGAAGAATTGAAGAAGGAAATCGACCAGCTTGCTGAGGAATATTTTCAAAAGAAAGCGGCTGAAGATGCAGCTGCAAAAAGATAAAAAACATACAAGAGGAGAACCCCTGCAGTTAATGCGGGGGTTCTTTTTGCTCCTGTGCAAGAATTATTTAAAAAAATGGGAGGATAAAGATGCCGATAACGATGGATACAACACCAATACCTATTGCCCAAGCACCAAGCGCATTTGCTCCTCTGGCCCTGGCAATAAACCCTAAAACAATTCCTGCTGCCCCGAAAAGAATTGGCATTACAAAAAGGGAAATGATCGACAATGCTAAAGCTAAAAATCCCATTCCAGTTCCTGCCTGAGCCACTCCATTGTCAGTTTCTCTGACATCATCATGGTCTCTCAAATTTCCAAGGTAGGCAGGTGCTGCTATTTCTGCTGCTGTTTCCTCGCGATGTAATGAAGGAGTAACGACGGTTTTTTTAGACACGACTGGTGCTGTTATTTCCGTCGCGGTTTCTTCACGATGTTCAGCAGAAGCTACTGGAGCTTTTTTTAGTGAGACAGGAACAACTGCTAATTCTCGAGAAGTTTCTTCACGATTTACCAAAGCAGTCTCTGGACTTTTCTTAAGTGAAACAGGTCCTGCCAGTTCATAAGCAGTTTCCTCACGAAAGTCAGAAGGACTATTTGGAATAGTTTCGCCAATGTATGCACTCCGGCTATATTCCTTTATCTTATTGTCTTTTTCCTGATCTGCCACGAGAATCCCTCACTTTCAGTTGTAGGAGCATTTTTATTGTTTGCAAACGGAGGCATTTTACTATGTTAATGTTTGTCTAATTCGGTTCTTCTTTCATATATAGAAATATTATTTAACTTTTGAGATGTATTTCTTTTTGTTAAAATAGAAAATGGATTTTGTTAAACCGAAGGAGTTTTTAACATGAAGAAGAGGTTTGGAATTGACATTGATGGCACTGTAACATCCCCATCCGCTATGATCCCATTTATCAATAAAGCGTTTGGACTGAATATTACGCTAAAAGATGTTAAACAATATGATTTAAACCCAGTCGTTAATGTCTCTGAACAGGAATTTGCCCGTTGGTGGATAGAAAACGAGCACATAATATACGCAGAATCACCTATTGCTGACGATGCCGCATCAGTACTTACAGAGTGGGAAAATAAATTTGAACTATGTTTTATCAGTGCACGAGGCCCTCATTTGCTTGATATTACAAAGAAGTGGTTTTTAGACCATAACCTTAAGCTTAATGAAATTGAATTAATTGGAACCCATGATAAAGTGGAAGCGGCAAAAAAACATAAAGTGGACTTATTTTTAGAAGATAAACATGATAATGCCATTATGATTCACGAAGAATGTAAAATACCAGTGCTCTTATTTGATACCCCCTATAATCAGGATCCCGTTCCAGATGGTATCATTCGTGTTTTTAACTGGAAAGAAGCTTCCGATTGGGTTGAAAGATGGGTAAAGAATACTTGTCGAAATGCTGGCAGATAAGTTAAACGCCAAAGAAAAAACGGCTTGAATGAACAGCCGCTTTAATCATTTTCAATAATAGTGAGTACATTCAGGACAGCGGCCATAAATTTCAAATTTGTGGCCTGAAATATCATAGCCATTCAGATTCTCGGCCAACCCTTCCATTGGGCATGCTTCAATTTCTTTTGTTTTTCCACAATCTAAACAAATAAAATGATGATGGTGATGTTGATGTGAACATGCAAAGCGAAAATGCTTTTCACCATACAATTCTGTCATCTCAAGAATCCCTAAATTCACAAATAAAGAAAGATTTCGGTATATCGTATCAAAGCTTAATCCAGGATAATTATTTTTCAATAAATCAAGGACATCTTTTGCTGTAAGATATTTATTCGTATCAGCAAATAATTGTAACATTTCTTCTCTTTTGCCAGTATGTTTATATCCTTTTTCTTTTAAAAATAAAAGTGCCTCATTCACATTCACTTTTGCTCACCTCTTTCAACATTTTTCAGTAACTTAAACTTTTTAGACAGAATAGCTAGTATTAAAATTAGTACCGCAATGACTACGATAGATCCGCCCGGTGCCAAATTTAAGTAGTATGCTGTAAATAGTCCCCCAAGAACTGAAATCTCCCCAAAAAGGATCGATAAAAATATCGTTTGCTTAAAACCTTTTGCAATCCGAATACTTGCGGCAACAGGCAGTGTCATTAAAGAAGAAACCAGCAGGATTCCTACAATTCTCATCGATGCTGCAATCACAAGAGCAACCATTACAATAAAACAAAAGTGGATGGAACTGGCCGCTATCCCAGAGGCTTTCGCATGCTCTTCGTCAAATGACAATAAAAATAATTCTTTGTATAACAAAATGACTAGAATGATGACAAAAATGCTTATAATCAGAATAACCCATAAATCAGTAGGAGTTACTGCTGTAACACTTCCAAATAAATAACTGAATAAATCAGTATTAAAGCCATTTGCTAACGAAATAAAGATGACTCCCAGACCAATTCCACTAGAAAGAATAATTGGGATTGCCAATTCCTGATAATGTTTATATACTCCCCGCAGCTTTTCAATAAATAATGAGCCGCCCACTGAAAAGACCATTCCAAGATAGACTGGATTAAATCCACTAAACAAGGCAAAGGACTTTTCAAGCAGCAGGCTTGCAGCAATCCCTGCTAAGGTAACATGGCTTAATGCGTCAGCAATTAAGGAAAGCCTCCTTACTACAACAAAAACACCTAATAATGGTGCAAGTAATCCAATCATAATTCCAGCTAAAAAAGCATGCTGTAAAAACTCATAATGAAAAATCTCAGCTATCATTTTATGGCTCCTTCATGCTCGTGGTAATGCGAAAGCATATGTACATCATGTCCGTAAAATTCACCGAGCCCATTTTCCCTTAGCTTTTCAAATTCCTTTGTTTCTCCATGGAAGTGTAGATGTTTATTGAGACACGCTACAGTTGTTACTTTATCGGAAATTGTTCCAATATCATGTGTTACCAAAAGAAGTGTTATTTTTCGGTTTTTATTTAAATTCTCAAGCATTTGGTAAAAAGTGTCCACATTTTGAGCATCTACCCCAACTGTTGGTTCATCAAGAATCAATATCTTAGGGCTGCTAACAAGAGCTCGAGCGATAAAGATACGCTGCTGTTGTCCTCCAGATAACTCTCCGACATTTCGATTTTTAAAATGAATCATCCCCACAGCTTCCAGCGCTTGAAGGACTTGATCCTTATCCTCTTTTTTCATAAACCGAAATAACCCCAGCTTTTTTGTTAATCCGCTTGCAACGACCTCAAATACAGTTGCCGGGAATCCTGTGTTAAATGAATTTGCTTTTTGGGAAACATAGCCAATATTTTCCCACCCTTTAAAGCGGTTAATATCTTCACCAAAGATGGTTATTTCCCCTTTTTGCAGTTTCAAGAGCCCTAATATAAGTTTTAATAAGGTTGATTTTCCTGACCCGTTTGGCCCAACAATGGCCAAAAATGAGCCTTCCGGAATAGAAAGATTTATATTATCAAGAACAACATCCGTTTCATAACGGAAGGTTACACCTTTTATTTCAATTATCATATGCTCCATAAGCAATCACCTTTAATTTTAAGAATCATTCCGATTTAACTCATGTAGTATACCTCATGTTATTTTAATTGTAAAGATTCTTTCACTTAGAGTGGATTTATAAAAACATCTAGTCACATTCCTTCTTCTCGAACATACATTAGGATGGAGGAGTGATGAGTGTGAAAATTTTTGAAAGCGTCATTAATCATAAAATTAATACCATAACGACAGACGAGCTTTTAAAGTATGCTCAACAATTTAATATTAAAGTAAAGCGTGAACAAGCGAAAAAGATCGCTGAATACTTAAGAGGAAAACAAGTGAATATCTTTAATCCAACGGAAAGAGTAACATTAATTAAAGAAATTGCCAAAATTGCAGGTCCTGAAACAGCAAAGGAAGTAAATAAACTGTTCACTCAATTTACGAAATAAAGCTTTGGCAATGCCAAAGCTTTATCTCGTTCGTATTTATTGTTGGATGATCGCTTGAAGAAGATTCTCATTGAATTCTTGTTTTCTCAGCATATCAATTTCATATAAATAAGGCGGCTTCTTGTCGTTTTTATCCTCGCCAACAAATGGGGTTTCAAGGATTTTAGGAATGTCATCAAGCTGAGGATGATGAACTACATAGTTCAATGCCTTAAAACCAATATGGCCAAAGCCAATATTTTCATGACGGTCCTTACTTGCTCCCATCGGATTTTTACTGTCATTGATATGCAGAACCTTTAAACGGTCCAATCCAATAATCTTGTCAAACTCGTTTAAAACCCCGTCGAAATCTTCTACAATCTTATAACCGGCATCATGTGTATGACAAGTATCAAAACATACTGAAAGCTTGTCATTATGCGTTACGCCATCGATAATCATGGCTAATTCTTCAAAAGATCTGCCACACTCAGACCCTTTTCCTGCCATCGTTTCTAAAGCGATTTGAACTTTTTCCTCGCCAGTTAAAACTTCATTTAGACCTTCAATGATTTTTTTAATTCCTTCCTCTGCACCTGCACCAACATGGGCTCCTGGATGAAGAACGATTTGCCCTGCACCAATTGCTTCTGTCCGATCAATTTCAGAGCGCAAAAAAGATACGCCTAATTCAAATGTTGCAGGATTCGAAGTGTTACCAATATTAATGATATATGGTGCATGGACAACAATTTCTGATATTCCGTTTTGCTCCATATGCAATCTTCCAGCTTCAATATTCAAATCCTCAATTTTTTTCCTTCTCGTATTTTGCGGTGCACCCGTATAGATCATAAATGTATTTGCCCCATATGATACAGCTTCCTCACTGGCAGCTAAAAGCATTTTCTTTCCGCTCATCGATACATGTGATCCAATTTTCAGCACTTTACCTCTCCCCTTATAATTTATTTCTTTTTACTGCTTAGTTTTCTTTGACGTTTTTTAATTTGTTCCATTTCAGATTGCATTTTCTTTTTATAACCAGGCTTCACTTTAGATGGTTTTCTGACAATCGATTTTGCCATTTTATCGATTTCATTTTCTTGCTTTTTACGGGTTTTTCGTCTATTTCGATCCTCAAGTTCAACAAGCTCATTATTTTTTAGATCAACGTTCTTAAATTGGATTCCCATTTTCTCTATATGGACAAGTGCATCCTCATCTGAGAGATCATAAATGGTTAAGGCAATCCCTGAAAATCCTGCCCTGGCAGTTCGCCCCACACGGTGAATATAAAAATCCAGATCACTAGGCAGTTCATAATTGATTACATGGCTAATACCCTCAATATCAATTCCCCGCGCTGCGAGATCCGTCGCGACAATATATTGATATTCCAAGTCTTGTATTTGCTTCATCATCTTTTTACGTTCTCTCGGATTTAGATTTCCGTGAATTCGGCCAACCTTTAGCCCTTTTTCAATCAAATAATCTGCGACTTCATCGGCCATTTTTTTCGTATTGGTAAACACCAAAGCTAAATATGGATTTAATACCAATAGAGCTTCCCGCACGAGTTCCTTTTTACTGCGATGCCTTGATGGCAATAGGTAATGAATTAAGTTTTCAGCAGCAGCTTGTTTGGCTTTAATCTGAACAAAGGCTGGACTTTCCATATACTTTTTCAAAAATGGTTTCAGCTTTTCGGGAATTGTTGCTGAAAATACAAACATTTCTACAGTGGTTGGCATTTTAGCTGCGACCTGGTCAACATCTTGGATAAACCCCATATCCAGCATCATGTCTGCTTCATCAATAACCAGAATATTGGCAGTATGGACAAAAAGAGCCTGATCGTTCATTAGATCTTTAATTCTTCCTGGAGTGCCCACGACAATCTGCGGCTGAACCTTTAATTTCTCAATAGTTCTTTGTTTATCAGTTCCACCGATATAGCACCGTGCCATAATGCTCTCTTCGCGTTTATCGTACTCAATTATTTTTAAAATTTGCTGATAGATTTGCGTAGCCAATTCTCTTGTTGGTGCAGTTATTACTGCTTGAACTTGTTTTAAAGCTGGATCAACTTTTTCTAAAATGGGCAGCACATAAGCGAGAGTTTTGCCGGTTCCGGTTTGCGACTGGCCGATGGCACTCTCACCCTTTAAAATCAGCGGAATCATTCGTTCCTGAATTTCAGTCGGTTTGTCAAATCCGAAAGCATTTAAGGCATTTATCATAAACGGTTGAAATTGATATCTTTCAAAATTGTTTTCCTTCATATTTTGCTCCTATTATTTTCATTTTCTAGTTCATCCTGTTATTATAGTAAAGTTTAAAGCAAATCTCCACTTTTACTTAATAAAACATATTAACAGCATTGACGATCCAAACATTTTTAATCACAAAATGGAGCCATATGGCTATAACACCTAAGCAAAATAACCTTTCATGCATATTCTAATGAATAGACAGAAATTGAAAGGAGGATTTAGTCATGCAGCCACAAATTCCTAGACAAGGCTTTATTCAACCTGGTCCAGGTCCACAAGGAATGGGCTTAGGATTCGGTGGGAGACCGCCTATGACGGGCCCAGGAATCGGTGGAAGGTCCCCGATGATGGGCATGAACAGAACGCCCAGATCCCCGTTTATGGGAATGGGCGGTCAACAGCAAATGAATAGAGGCGGAGGCCTTTTTTCCAGACTGCTTGGTATGGGAAACCAATCTGGAAGAATGGGCGGCATAATGGGTATGGGAAACCAAGCCGGTAGAGCGGGCGGCTTAATGGGTATGGGAAATCAAGCCGGAAGAATGGGCGGCTTAATGGG
>JAUZQA010000145.1 GCA_030705665.1 Bacillota bacterium | reverse complement strand
GTCGTTTATTAAAGCCGGGTTTATGGGGTCCTTGCCGTATATTGCAGCATGTGCCGGTGTTTTATTAGCTGGATTTTGGTCTGACCATATGGTAAAGCGTGGTTTGTCATTAACCATTGCTCGAAAAACTCCAATTATAATTGGTGCATTTGGGGCGTGTTTAATTGTCCTGGCAAATTTTACGCAATTACCTGGATTGGTGATTTTAATTATGTCGATTGCGTTTTTTGCTCAAGGAATGGCAGCAAATGGCTGGGTGATTATTTCAGATATCGCCCCAACGAATCTAGTCGGAATGGCTGGAGGAATTTTTAATTTAGCAGCCAATATTTCCGGTATTATTACACCAATTGTCATCGGCTTAATAGTAAACAAAACACATTCATTTACAGGAGCTTTAATTTTTATCGCTGCTCTTGCCCTTTCTGGTGCTTTGTCCCTTTTGCTTGTAGTAGGGAAAATTAAGCGTATTACACTAGAAGATAAGTTATCCTAAATGTCATCTGCTTTTCTGCTTCAGAAAGCAAAAAAAGGTTCACAGTTGAGAGTTACTCAAGTGTGAACCTTTTTTCGTTTACACCGGATATACCCGCATTCCAAACTACAAATAAAAATCATTAGCATATTGAATCGCAAAATTGCGAAATAAACTGGCTGCAGGTGATAAATATCGGTTTTTTACACTTGCAATATATATGAAACGGTAGTTTGCAGGGCTGCTGATTGGCAAGACCTTGACGTTAAAGAAGTTTAATGAGGTAATTCGCGGCATTACTGCAATTCCGTAATTAATCGATACGAGACCAGCTATTGCACTGTCCTCTACAACCTCGCAAATCATATTAGGTGTGATATTTACCTTTGCAAATAAACCATCAATAATGGGGCGGAGACCACTTTTTTTACTGTAAAAGATAAAAGGATATGATGCAGTATCTTTCAAATCGATCGAATCTTGTGTTGCAAGTGGATGATCATGCGGGACAACTAACACCAGTTCTTGTTGAACAAGTGGAGTAAATTCAATCTCAGGTTCATTTTCGACAAAAGAGCAAAATGCAAGATCATAGCGGTCTTCTTTTAAACGGGAAATAAGACTTTTCGTTGTTCCCTGATGAAAGGAAAATGAAATATCTTTGTGTTCTTCATTACTAACAAACGCCTTAATCATATTTGGAACTATTTCAGCCCCCAAGGTATAAATAAACGCCAGATCAATCCTACCATGCCCCGGACTTGTTAATTCCCGGAGATTTTTTTGGCCTTTTTCCAGTTCTTCCAATGCATTATCAACGTAGGTTAAAAAATATTTTCCGTATTTTGTTAATCGGATGTTTCTGCCTTGTTTTTCAAATAGGAACGTTCCCAGTTCTTTTTCTAATTCGGATATAGCATGACTCAAGCTTGGCTGTGTGATCGAAAGTTTTTCAGCAGCCTGCGTAATATGTTCTATTTTTGCAAGTTCCCTAAAATACTGAAGCTGTCTAAGATTCATGTATACTAATCCTCTCTATTTTGGATGTAAAAAATATATAGTTATTATCTATGAATAAAGCATCAAATATGAATTAGATTTATAAAAATTTATTTACTATAATTAGTTTATAAACTCAAGTATGTGAAAATGTTAACATACTTTTTTGGATTATTAAATGGATTTAAACGATGTACATTTTCAATTTTTTAAGTAAGATGCGGCCATAGCAGCTTATTTATGTGAATAGGTGAACAAGATCATTCATATTTGTGAAATTGTTCACAATTTAGGCAATTATATAAAGCTCTTATTCGGAGGAGGATTTTACATGTCAAAGTATCAAATGCTTTTTCAACCATTCACTATTAATCGGACAACAATAAGGAACCGAATCGTTATGATGCCAATGGGCTCCAATTTTGCAAGTCCAGCTGGCGAATTTACAGAGGATCATATTAAATATTATGAACAAAGAGCGAAAGGCGGTACAGGGTTAATCATTGTCGAGAATGCTTGTATTGACTTTCCTTTAGGATCAAATGGTTCAACACAGCTGCGGATTGATCATGATATGTTTATTCCAGGAATGTATCGAATGACTGAAAGAATGCACAAGCATGGTGCAATGGTTGCCATCCAAATCAATCATGCCGGTGCATCTGCTATGGAAGAAAGAATCGGCTGTCAGCCAGTTTCGGCTTCAAACATTCCTTCGAAAAGTGGTGGAGCGATTCCTAGACCATTGCAAAAAGAAGAAATCCTTACCATTGTAGAGAAATATGGTAAAGCCGCAAAAAGAGTTGTGTCTGCCGGCTTTGATGCGATTGAGATCCATGCAGGCCACTCTTATCTGATTTCGCAATTTTTATCACCAGTCTATAACAAGCGTACGGATGAATTTGGCGGCAGCCCAGAAAACAGGGCAAGATTTGCCAGAATGGTAATTGACAGTATTCGTGCGGCAGTAGGACCATTTTTCCCAATCTCTTTAAGGATTAGTGCCGATGAGTTTGTAAAAGGCGGCAACACATTAGAGGATACATTGAATATATTAGAATTCTTGAACGAGGGCGTAGATATTTTTAATGTTTCAGCAGCGTTAAATGATACGCTTCAATTTCAAATTGATCAAATGAACTTGCCTGACGGCTGGCGTTCTTACATGTCAAAGGCAGTGAAAGATAAGTTTAACAAGCCGACCATTACAATGGGGAATATCCGTAATCCACAAGTAGCAGAGTCAATCTTAGTTCATGGAGAAGCTGATTTTATTGGAATGGGCCGAGGGTTAATTGCTGAGCCTAACTGGGCAATTAAAGTAGAAAAAGGCCAGGAAGATATGATTAGAAATTGCATTTCTTGCAATATTGGCTGTGCAGGTCACCGTATCGGATTAAATCGGCCGCTAAGATGTACGGTTAATCCAGATGTTTTTAACGGAGAAGAATATAAAGAACGAAAAGTGAAAAGAAACACTACGGTCGTGGTTGTAGGTGCAGGGACAGCTGGGCTCGAGGCAGCATGTACAGCAGCAGAAGTTGGATGCAGAACTATATTAATAGAAAGAAAAGGTTATCTTGGCGGCCTTGCAAGTGAGATTTCAAAACTGCCAGATAAAAAGAGAATTAAAGATTTCCCAGTCTATTTCGAAAGAAGAGCAGAAAAATTAAATAATCTAACGATACTAAGAAACACGAAAGCTAATATTTCACTAATTGAAAGTTTCTCTCCTGATGTTGTGGTGAATGCAACCGGGTCAAAGCCGTTATTACCTCCTATTAAAGGTTTGCTAGACAATATTGATCAACCTGGGGGAAACGTTTATTCTATTTTTAAATTACTGCAAGTTGTTGATCAATATGAAAATCAAGACCTTACAGGTAAAAAGGTTGCTGTTGTAGGCGGTGGTGCCGTGGGCTTGGATGTTGTAGAGTTTTTCTCTGCACGTGGAGCTGACGTGACAATCGTTGAAATGCAGCCATTATTAGGGAAAGATTTAGACGTCATTACAAGACTATCAATGATGACAATGATTGAAGAAAACAACGTAGAGGTTCGTACCAATACAGCACTTATGGAAGTAGCTGAAAACCACTTCACCGTCAACTTTGAAGGTCAAGTATCTAATATCGAATTTGATTATGGATTTGTATGCTTAGGGATGAAGCCGGAAAATCCAGTATTAAATGATTTGCAAACTTATTATGCAAATAGTGAGGCTGTGGTCGTTAATATCGGTGACAGTTGGGGTGCTCGGAAGATCTTAGACGGCACTCGTGAAGGAAGAAATATAATCACTACATTAGAAAAAATAAATGCATTTGAAGAGGCGGAGAAAACAGAACAGCTTGTGCCGTCGAGTGCTTTTTATTCCCATAAGTCAATGACACGTTAAAAAAATAACCCATCTGGAAAAAAAGGAGTTATGACAAATGAAAAAGACCGTTACTGTTAAAGGAATTACTATTGGTGAAGGAGCACCAAAAGTTTGTGTCCCAATGGTAGGAGAGAATCTCCAGCAATTAATAGAAGAAGCGGAACTTCTTAAAACACTTGATTTGGACGTTGTCGAGTGGAGAGTTGATTTTTTTGAACAAGTAGAGGAAATTGAAAAAGTTAAGGCTGCATTAGCAGAAATCCGCTCCATTTTACCTGATACACCCTTGATTTTTACCTTCCGCAGTGCAAAAGAAGGCGGAGAAAAAGAAATTACTCCGGAATATTATGTAGAGTTAAATAAGGCCATTGCTGAGACGCGCCAAGCAGATATTATTGATGTTGAGTTATTCAGTGAGGAAAATGGTGTTCATGCTCTGATTGAGGCAGCACATGCCAAAAATGTTTACGTCATTATTTCCAACCATGATTTTGCCAAAACACCTTCAAAAGAAGAGATTATCTCAAGATTGCGTAAGGCTCAAGAATTAGGAGGAGACTTACCAAAAATTGCGGTAATGCCCAACAATACAGCCGATGTATTAACATTGCTTGAAGCAACATCGGTTATGTTTGAACAATATGCAGACCGCCCGATTATTACCATGTCAATGTCAGGCAAAGGAATGATCAGCCGACTTTCAGGAGAATTATTTGGATCGGCGTTGACCTTTGGAGCTGCCAAAAAAGCATCTGCTCCGGGGCAAGTAGCTGTTGCGGAGCTGCAAAATGTATTATCCCTTTTGCATACAAATTTATAATAGAAGTATACAAAGAAGAGGTCACTGTGAAAAGTGACCTCTTCTTTTAATTTTAATGCAGATTATGAGAGATCAATTCATAACTATATGGTTATGAATTGATGAATAAATATGTATTATTATTACCTTTTCTACTGCGTTATAATTAAAAACACATAAGTGATCATGTACTAGCCTAAAGAGAAGTAGATTATGTTCGTATGAAAAGGGATGGTCTTTGGAATGGAACTTTTAAAACTTAAATACTTTCAAATGGTTGCTAAACAACAACATCTAACGAAGGCCGCCCACGAATTAAATATTTCTCAGCCTGCGCTAAGTAAGATGATTGCCAAACTGGAAAAAGATCTTGGGTATAAACTATTTAATCGAAAGGGTCGGGAATTACAGTTAAGCAGGTTGGGAGAAGCGTATCTCAGGACGGTTGATAAAGTTTTTATGGAATTGGATGCAGGTGAAAGAGAATTAGCGTTATTAAGTGAAAAACAAAATCAGCTTATCTCCGTGGCCATTACGATTCCAAGTATTCTTCCAGAATTATTTGGCGGGTTTCTAGAGAAGCATCCAATGGTACAGTTCAGGCAGTATCAAGCTTATTCTGACCGAACGAAAAAGCAGATCGAAACGGGAGAAGTTGACGTGGGCATTACAACCTTTCCCGTGAGTGGAGATGAAATAGAGTGGCTTCCGATTTTGGAAGAAGAACTTTGGCTATCTGTACCTCTTAACCATCCCCTAGCAAACAGAGGGAGCATTTATTTACATGAGGTCAAAAATGATCCTTTCATTGTTACCCCACCAGGATATGGTTTTAGGGATATGACCGAACAGCTATGCATGCAAGCGGGTTTTTATCCCAATTATTCATTTGAAGGCAATGAAACTGGAATTACTCAAGAGCTTGTAGAAGCGGGGCTAGGAGTTGCCTTTTTTCCTTCATTATTAACAAGTAAACGAGTATCTAACTTAAAAACGGTCAAGCTGAAAATTATCGAACCACGATGCGTTCGAACGGTGGGACTTGTTCGGCACAAATATCGGGTTAGTTCAGAGATTGTGAATGATTTTATACAATACACAATTCATTTTTTCGAACAAAAGAAAGAGAAGTGACAGAGTCATGAGAAACAGAACAGAAAAAACATATCAAACCCCAAAAACGGGTCACGGTATCGATATTCTTGCATTGATGGTTCTTGTCACATTAGCGTTTAACCTTCGTGGTCCATTGACAGCCATATCACCGATCATCAGCGACCTTAGGATCGACCTGGGCATCAACTCTACACAAGTAGGGATGCTTACCACAATCCCAATCCTGTGCTTTGGCCTTCTCACCCCATTTGCTTCTCCTTTCATTGCTCGGGTGGGCATTGAGGCCTCAATCTTTACTACCTTGAGTGGTGTCGTCTTAGGAACTGTTATTCGCTCTACTGGAGGATTCGCCTTCACATTAATAGGCACGCTTATCATCGGCGTTGCATTGACTATTGGTAATATTGTTAGCTTGATGATGATTGCCCGTGATTTCCCACGCCGAGCCAGCTCTGTGATGGGTATCTACACTTCCGCTTTGAACGTAGGGACAATGTTGACTTCAGCCTTAACGGCACCGCTCGCCATCTTATATGGGTGGAGGATTGCTACAGCATTGTGGATTATTCTTGCCATCGTCGCAGGTTTACTTAAGGGGATTGCTTCATTGGGCGTCCGTGGCAAGACACACTTTGAGTCAACAGATACCAATGAGGAATCTAATGAGCAAAAAGCAGCTTCCATTGTAACCAAAGGACGTTCAGAGATTGCTGTTATAGCTCCGCCGCCCGTTTGGAAACGGCGCATAGCCTGGCTTCTTGTTATCGCTTTAGCTGTGCACTTGTTTATCTACTATGCGATTACTGCGTGGCTGCCAACCTATCTCACCGACAATGTTGGTATGACAAAGACTGTGTCTGGTTTCGTGGCCTCTTCGTTCCAAATTCTTGCTCTTGTTGGTGCATTCGGCGTTCCAGTTCTTATGTCGAGAGGCCGAATTAGCAAGGGCGCACTTCTTATTGGAATTGCGGTTTGCTGGATCATAACTCCACTTGGAATATTGTTTGCATCGAGCATATGGCCGTTATGGGCATTTATCTGTGGTGCAGCGACAGGGGGAGGCTTCACGGTTATTTTCATGTTTATTGTGGAAGAGGCATATGATCTCAATGATAACAGAAGGATTTCGTCCTTCGTACAAGGGCTTGCCTATACATTTTCCTCACTTGGTCCGATCGTGTTTGGGAGTATTCATCAGCATTTTGAGAGCTGGACACCAGGATTCTTATTGCTCGCTGTACTTGGGATTTTAATAGTCGTCGTTGGTATTGAGTTACGCATCCCAAAAAGAAAACCCAAAATAATAACCACTAATTTTCGATAGAGAATAATTGAATGGAATCAATCATTTAAACATGTGACATGATTTGCCCAAAATAAATGAAGAAAAGTAAAAAATGGAGAATCTGATCCGATTGGATCAGTACTCCATTTTTTTATACAAAGAAATTTATCCAAGAGATATCTTACTCAGCGGCTAATTTATTTCCTTTCTTCTTTTTTCTTCCGAATAGTTTTTTCAGGTAATACGTAAGGATGACAAACACAGACATCATTCCAGTGTAGGTTGCGATAACACCAAGGGCATTAGATGATCCGCCGCCGTCGTGGCCTTTCATTCCAGCTTTAAAGTCCGGAGCACCATTTGCATTCGCAGGGGGATTCTGTGTAGTGCTTTGAGCCGAGCTGTTGTCGTTCGTTTGGCTGCCAGGTCCCATTCCGCCTTTAAAACCTTCTCCGTCAGGACCATGGAAATCTCCGTCATCGTGTCCTTGCATATTTTGTGTGCTGCTCATGCCAAAGACAGAAGTTACACCTGATAGCTGGTTTACAAAACCGTGGCTATTCATTTCGTAAACGCCAAACACGAGGATAAGCACCGTTAGTGCCTTGGCTGCATATCGCCCCAATAAGAAGGTGGATTTAATTCGCCAGATTTTTTTCCAAACGTTTACAACCCACTGCCAGTGCAGCCCGACGTGAACGCCTACTAACACTAAAGTTAGGTAGGAGACCGCAATATGGGTAACATGGAACCACATTTGATTTGTAACCTGGATATTTGGAAAAACCACTTTGGAAATAAGAATTCCACTTATAATAACAAAAGTCATGCAAATCAATAACAACAAATTCAACGCATAACTGCCTCTTAAATTCCATTTTAACTTCCTGTCAAAAATCTTACGTGTCACATTTACGACCCATTTCCAGTTTAATAGGATATGGGTAAAATACATGACTGCAAAGACCAGCCCAGCTATTTCGTGAAAGGGCTGCCCTCCCAAAACCCTTTTATTAAAAAATAATACAAACAATAAAGCCATTAATAAATCTAAGGAAAACTTGATATAATTAGTTTTTTTCAATGAAATTCACCTCTATGGTTTCAAGATATACTGCGAGTAAAATTATGAATCGAACTACAATGCCTCCCTGCACTTCCCAAACATCGTACCTAATTAAGCTGAGTTCCATTTGAAGATTGGCTGAAAGTTTGCTGAAAGCCTCTTCTTCATACATACACATGGGTAAGGAAACATTTTGGATTAGTATGTGTGCAAGCCCTTCCTTTGCTAGTTGGACTTGCATACAAATATAATAAAGGAGGTGGAGTTTCTATGAGTGGATATGGAGGAGGAGCTGGTAGCAGTTTCGTTTTACTTGTTGTCCTGTTTATTCTATTGATTATCGTTGGCGCAAGCTACGGTGGGTACTATTAATGAAAAGGGTTCGTTTATGATCACCCAGATTGTCGAGTAAGGGGTATTTTCTCGGCAATTTTTTATTTTGTCAGCTATTCTAAATATAAAATTAATTGATATCCCCTGCTATTGAGCCGGTTGATTTCCGCTCCGGTCACTCGCTTTCCGCGGGGAGGTCCTGGAGCCTCCTCGGCGCTTAGGCGCCTGTGGGGTCTCCAGTGCCCTCTAATCCCGCAGGAGTCGAGTGCCCTCCGCTCCAATCAACC
>JAUZQA010000144.1 GCA_030705665.1 Bacillota bacterium | reverse complement strand
CCAGGTACTTTAATTCCCCAATCAAACGTTGTCCGAGAAACGGCTAAATCCTCTAATCCCGGTTTTATAAAGTTATTAATCATTTCATTCTTTCTGGATTCCGGCTGAATGAACTCTGGATTTTCCTCGTAATATTTAAGCAAGCGGTCAACATACTTACTCATTCTAAAAAAGTAGGACTCTTCCTTTACTTTTTCAACCGGTCTGCCGCAATCAGGACAGTTTCCATCAACAAGTTGGCGGTCTGTATAAAAAGACTCACAAGGTGTACAATACCAACCTTCATATTGGTCAAGATAAATATCTCCTTGCTCCAATAATCTTGCAAAGATTTTCTCAACAGTTTGTTTATGGCGATCTTGAGTTGTTCTGATAAAATCATCATACGATATATCCAATTTTTTCCACAATTCTTGAATGCCACTTACGATGTCATCAACATACGCCTGGGGTGTAACCCCTTTTTCTTCTGCTTTCCGCTGAATTTTTTGCCCATGCTCATCAGTACCCGTCAAGTACATAACATCGTAACCGCGAAGACGCTTATAACGTGCCATTGCATCGCCTGCAACCGTTGTATAGGCATGACCAATATGTAAATTTCCACTTGGATAGTAGATTGGCGTTGTTAAATAAAAGGTTTTTAATTTTTCCTCCATCAGTATCCCCCTCATATAATTTAAAATAGATTCTATTGCACCATTATTGCCTTATTTAGCTGATTTTAAAAAAGATAAAAAATCTTCTTACGATCTTGATTCAGGCTAAATACATAATGTGCAGAATGAATATTAATATTATACTGCAAAATATACCGAAAGTTGGCATTTTCTGCAACAAACCTGTATAGCTAAATGGAACTATGTAAAAATATTCAAAATACCCCCAAAAAAAGGTAACTACTAATGAATGTTATAAAGAAGCGCAAAATAGAGAGAAATTTGTCGAATTAATGGGGGAATTACAGCAAAACGAGACCATTATTTTTTCCAATTATGCAATATTAATATTTCCTTGATTAGTTAGCTGAAAAACCTATTAACATTAGGTTCTTAGCTTTTTTAATCAAATTTTAATATTATTTTTAAGATAAAATAATTGACGGATTTGGGAATGGCTGGTATTATTATAGTATTAAGAAATTTGTCGAATAATGACGAATTAATAGATAGAGAAAAAATAGAGGCTTTTGAGAGGAGATTAATATTATGAAATCTACTGGTATTGTACGTAAGGTCGACGAACTAGGTCGTGTAGTTATTCCAATTGAATTAAGACGTACTCTTGGGATTGCTGAAAAGGATGCGCTGGAAATCTACGTTGATGATGAGCGTATCATCCTAAAGAAATATAAGCCAAACATGACTTGCCAAGTAACTGGTGAAGTTTCTGATGACAATATGTCTCTTGCAGGCGGTAAGTTAATTCTTAGCCGTGAAGGTGCAGAGCAATTATTAAAAGAAATTAAAGACTCCTTCAATTTAGCAAACTAAGATCACACACCAAGAAAAGCTTCTCCTTAAACGGGAGAAGCTTTTTTAATAGGTTGTTAATCTTCAATATGAAAGGCTTGATAAACGTCCCTTTTATGAAGTCCCCGCTCTTTTGCCGTCAGCTTGATTGCCTCTTTTGATGATATTCCTTGAGTTGAAATGTAATGATTTACATGCTCTTCGACCGATAAGCTTTCCCACCAGCTTATCTCTTCTTCAGCAGCCTCTTCATCTGCCCCTTCAACAATTAAGCAAAACTCACCGCGGATTTCCTCTTGATTTGCCCAACTAACAGCTTCTGTTATCGTTCCTCTGATAAATTCCTCATATTTCTTGGTTAGTTCGCGGCACAAGACAATTCGGCGGTCTCCAAATACTGCTTCCAGCAATGTCAGTGTTTCTTTCAAACGGTGTGGAGATTCATAAAAGACCATTGTGGCTGTTTGGTTTTTTAAAATCTCTAACTCCTTTTTCTTTTCTTTTTTCTGCCGATTCAAAAACCCATAAAAATAAAATGGCTGACAGGACAGTCCTGAAGCAATTAACGCGGTCAAGGCTGCATTGGCACCAGGGAGCGGCACAACCGTTAACCCTTGTGCAATTGCTGCCGCAACAAGCTCATACCCCGGGTCCGAAATTGTCGGCATTCCTGCATCACTGACAAGTGCAATTTTGACACCTTCTTTTAACTTCTCCAATAATTTCATGCCGCTGGATTCTTTATTATGTTCATGGTAACTGACAATGGGCGTTTTAATCTCAAAATAGTTGCACAGCTTTTTCGTATTTCTTGTATCCTCAGCAGCAATGAAATCTGCTTCTTTTAGTAACCGAATCGCCCGAAAACTCATATCCTCTAAGTTTCCAATCGGCGTTGGAACTAAATAAAGGATCCCTTTCTGTTCTTCATTCTCAAAGCTTTTTTGCTGCCACATTATATCCACCCATTTCTTCTATCAAAAAATTGATTTTTTGCTTCCTCGATAACTGCTTAAAATGATATTCAGCTTTTAAGGCATCACTTTTATTTTCAAAACCTTTATAATACGTTAGCGTAACAGGGCCACGTCCCCTTGTATATTTTGCTCCCTTTCCCTCATTATGGAGCCTCACCCGCCGCTCCAGATTATTGGTGTAGCCGCCATAAAAGCTGCCGTCCTTGCAGGTTAACACATAAAAAAAGTGTTGATTACTTTCCATATAAAATCTCGCTAATTTCCTCAGTGTATTCATTATTCTCATTATAAACATATATGGGAGGCAATATTTTTAAATCAGGGCTGGCATCCTTTGTGGCTTCAATCAATAAGGTATTAGCTTCTTTCCCTTCTTTTGGATAAACAAATTGAATCCTTTTCGGCTCAAGCCGATATTGTTTCATCAAGGTCACGATTTCGATTAATCTTCCTGGCCGATGTACAAAGGCAACTTTGCCGCCCTGCTTCACCAATTGGCTCGATACCCGAACAACATCCTCCAGTGTACATAAAATTTCATGTCTGGCAATCGCAAGGTGTTCATTTAAATTTATTTCGCCTTTCGATGGAGTAAGAAAGTAGGGTGGATTGCAGGTGACAACGTCAAACTTGCCAAACCCCAGCGTTTTAGGCATGTCTTTTATATCACCATGAATCATCTGTATTTTAGTTTGTAAATTGTTATATTCAATACTACGCTCAGCCATATCAAATAAGCGTTCCTGAATCTCAACCCCAGTGATGTTTCCTTTCGTCCTTGTGCTTAAAAATAGCGGAATAACACCATTCCCGCTGCAGAGGTCGATCAGGTTTCCCTTTTGGATGGGAACATAGACGAATCTTGCCAATAATACAGCATCAATCGAAAAAGCAAATACAGATGGGCTTTGGATAATGCGCAAATCCTCTGCGAGTAAATAATCCAATCGTTCATCATCTTTCAAATTAACCATGAATATTCTCCTAATAAATGTAATCAGAGCCTTCCATGTAGGAAGGCTCTGATTATTTTTTGTTGAGAAAAGAAAGACAGAATAAGCAATCTCCTTCTTTACGAAGACTTCCGAAGTGCAAGCTACAAATATGAAATCCTTCATGGTAAAGACGGGCAAGATTATCATACCCTTCACCAATATCAAAAGGCTTATCCACTGCACCGGGCTGCTCGGTCTGACTTGTCCGATTGTCTTTTTCCGAACCTTTCTTTTCTTTGAATTTCCCAGTTGAATCAAGAAGACGTCTTAAATTCTCATTTTCAAGTTTTAAAGATTGATTCTCTTCTAGTATTTCAGCTAAGTGTGTTTTAAATTCACCAAGCTGCCGATAAAGGTGACCAATTTGCGTTTCCATATTACTTACCGAATCAAATATTTCTTTTTTATCCACGTCTTCCACCTCATTACTCTGTGGATTGAATAGAAAAAGCGCCCTCTTTTATGATTTCATCCAGTGTATATTCGAGAACACGTTCTTGTTCCTTTAACTCCACCTGAAGTACCCGCTCTAATATATTGAGTCCCACAACCTTACCGGGACCATGAGGAGTGGCAATCATTTCTCCTATATCAGGAAGCTGCTCCTTCGCTGTTTCATATTCGTCATTTTCATACTTCAGACAACACATAAGTCGTCCGCATAAACCTGAGATCTTTGTTGGATTTAAAGATAAATTTTGGTCCTTGGCCATTTTAATGGAGACTGGATCAAAATCACCTAAAAAGGTTGAGCAGCACAGCATTCTTCCACATGGGCCAATCCCGCCTAACATCTTCGCTTCATCCCTGACACCAATTTGGCGGAGTTCAATCCTTGTTCGGAATATGGCCGCTAAATCTTTTACAAGTTCACGAAAGTCCACTCTGCCATCAGCAGTAAAATAAAAGATTACTTTATTTCGGTCAAAAGTGTATTCCACATCAACAAGCTTCATATCAAGCTGATGCTCATTTACCTTTTCATTACATACCCGATAAGCTTCCTCAGCAGCCTGTTTATTTTCATCAACAATCATACGATCCTTTTGATCTGCAATTCGGACAACCTTTTTCAATGGAAGGACGATATCGTGTTCCCCTACCTGTTTCTTGGCAATGACTGCTTTGCCATATTCAACACCGCGTACCGTTTCCACAATGACATAGTCATCTTTTTGAATTGCGAGTTCACCGGGATCAAAATAATAGATTTTCCCCGCTTTTTTAAAGCGTACTCCTACAACATCATACAAATGTAGATCCCTCCTGCAAATTTAACACAAGCTGTTCCATTAACAGCTGAACATTCATATTGGCTTGCAATCTTCTTTTTGCCTCAAGTATCGCCGCCATTTGCTCTGCCAAGCGCCGGCTCGATACTCTTAAAGCAGATTGTTTAAAACGTTCTATTTCATTTTTAAAGACAACCTGCTCGTATTTCTCTAATTGTATATATAATAAATCCTTGAAAATAAGAAGTAAAAGATCTAACCCACGATCAATCTGTTCTTTATCTTTAAAGTGCTGATGCCATTCACCTTGCAGCTGAACCATTACTTCAAGGCTATTTTTTTTCAACACTTCATATAATTTTAACACTATTTTTTGGGCTTGTGCAAACCAATAATCGACATTTAATGCAATTGCTTCTTCAGGACTATTTGTCAAATGTGCCAGCAGTAAGGCATTTTCCGGATTAACCCCGTTTTGAATCAATTGCTTGGCTAATGTTTGTGGCAGTAACTGCTTAAATGATAAAACTTGGCATCTAGAAAGAATGGTAGGTAAAATTTTCTGAATTTGTTCGGTCAAAAGGAAGGCAGCGGTTTGGGCACTCGGCTCTTCAAGGAACTTTAATAAACTATTCGAAGCGCTGGTGGACATTTTATCTGCATGAATAATAATATAAATCTTTTTTGAAGATTCAACAGCTTTTTTAGAAAACTCCTCTTGTAACTCTTTGATCTGCTGCTTCTTAATGGATAAGCCATCCGGTTCAATGATATGGACATCTGGATGGTTGCCATTATTAATCCGTCTGCAATTAACACACTGGTCACAGGGCTGATGTCCCTCCATCGGGGCCTCACAAATCAATGATTTTGCTAAAAGAATTGCAATTTCCCGTTTTCCTGTACCACGCACCCCTTCCAAAAGGTATGCATGGGCAACTCTATTTTTCAAAATACTATTTTTCATCATCATTAGGACGTTGGGCTGAAGTTCCTCAAGCTGACTCCAAGTTTTTATCAATCTCATCACTCGCTTACCATTAAAATTACTCCCGCTTAAAAATGAAGAAACTGATCTACTGGAAGGACGAACACTGTTGCGCCTCCTACTTCCACCTCAACTGGTTTAGGCACGTAAGAATCAACATTTCCTCCCATTGGCGACATTGGGGAAACCAGCTGGTCCCTTGACCTGCAGTTCTCTTTTATAATTCCAAGAGCTTTTTCAACTCGAATATCCTCTGTTCCAATCAAAAAGGTTGTATTTCCAGACCGCAGAAACCCTCCTGTTGTCGCAAGCTTAGTCGTTCTAAAATTATGATCCATCAAGGCTTTTGATAAACGGTTACTATCCTGATCCTGAACAACTGCTACAATTAACTTCATTGTCTCTCAACTCCTATTATGGTGGCCCATTTGAAAGCTTACCTATATTATAACAAAAAAAGCCCTTAGGCTTCTTTGTTTAAGTGATTTTCAATGGCTGTTACCGCCTCCTGGAAAACCTTTTCAAGGCTGCCGGAGGCATCAATCTTGATGATTCTTTCTGGGAACCGTTTTAATAAGAGTAGATAACCTTCATGGACTTTTTGGTGAAAATCCAGTGATTCTAAATCTAGACGGTTAACTTCCCTGCCTTGATTTTTACTGATTCTCTTAAGACCAGATTCAGGATCAATATCAAAATAGATAGTTAGCTCAGGCATCATATCTCCAATAGCAAATTGATTAATGCTAAACACCTCATCAACGCCCAAGCCTCTTGCATATCCCTGATACGCAAGAGAACTGTCAACAAAACGGTCGCATAAAATTATTTTCCCTTGCTTCAAGGCAGGTTTCACTTTTTCGACTAAATGCTGCCTTCTGGCTGCGGCATACAAAAGCGCCTCCGTACGAGGATCCATTTTTATATTTTCCTTGGCTAGAATAACCTTGCGAATTTGTTCAGCGATATCAATACCGCCTGGTTCCCTTGTTAACATAGTGTTTTCAAACTTCTCAGCCAGCATGTGTGCGATTGTGGTTTTCCCCGCACCATCCGGCCCTTCTAATGTAATAAAAATCCCTCTAGTCATTAAATATATACCTCCGTAAAAACCTTTAACTTATTTTGTTTAAGTACCGAGCCGCCTTGAAATTTCGCTTGGGCTTGTATTAACCTTTTCAAATTTTCAACTTTAGCCTGTGTTATTTTTTCACCTTGTAACAGCAAGGGTATACCCGGGGGATATGGGATTACAGTTTCAGCTGCTACCCTATTAACAGCTTCTGAAATGGGTATGTCAATCATCTCTAAACTTTTCATCTCTTTATACCCAACTGTTAAGGTTGAAATTCGATCTTGCGGGTGAATATTCATTTCTCTTGTTGGAATGGCGGAGATATCTTTTAATGCCATTTTCATTTTTGCCAAAGCTTCCATATAGGGGTACACTTTGTCCACTCTTTGTAACGGGAGGACAAATAATAAGTTATAAGGATCAGCAAGCTCTGTAAAAACTCCAAACGCTTCAAGTTTCTTTTGAAGGGCAAAGCCGCTAAGCCCGCAGGTTGACTGGATCGTTACCTTTAGCGGATCTCCGCCGTTAGGGTATAGAAGTACCCTGATACCTGGAAGTTCATTAAGACGCTCTTTAAACACGCTTATCTCATCTAATAAAAATGAGACGTCATCGGAGCGATAGGAAGCTAAATAACTCCTGGCCATATCCAATGATGCCATGATTGGATATGACGGGCTGCTGGATTGAAAAATATGCAAATATTCCATGACCCTGTGAACATCAACTAAATTACTATTATAATGCAAAAATGAACCCATTGTCATAGCTGGCAATGTTTTATGGGCTGATTGAACAACAATATCTGCCCCCAGCTGAACTGCTGAAGGGGGAAATGGTTCTCCGATAATAAAATGGGCGCCATGAGCTTCATCGACCAGAACAGGAATCTGGAATTGATGAGCAAACTCAATCATTTCTTTAAGGTTATTAGTAAGTCCATAATAATTTGGATAGGTTAATATGAGTGCCTTTGCAGCAGGATATGTTGTTATAGCCTCTTTTACCGTCTCAATACTGACCCCAGCAGCGATTTTCCAGTCTAGGTCAAACTCCGGTTCTAAAAAAATAGGCGTTATCTTTCCTAACTTTAAAGCATTTAAGATCGATTTATGACAATTTCTCTGGACTAAAACAATATCATCCTCTTCACAGGCAGCCATAACCATTGCCAAGTTCCCTGCTGTTGATCCGTTAATAAGAAAAAAGCTATTTTTCACCTTATATAAATCGGCTAATAACGATGTTGCTTCTAAAATCGGTCCTTCTGGAGCATGAAGGTCATCCAGTCCAGACAGTTCTGTCGCATCAATTTTAAATATCTGCTCAAAATACTTTTCTGAAAAAGCCATCCCATATTTGTGGCCCGGTACATGAAATGAGATTGGATTGGTTTTTGCATGTGCACAAAGCGCTTCGTATAGAGGCCTTTTATTTTGATTCATATACATACGTCCTTTTTAGAGTCTTATTTATTTTATCAAAAAAAATAAGCCCTTAAAGGACTGGTTTAGGAAAAAATTTCAGGTGTGTTTATTTTTCTTAGTTGCTTTAGGTAATATTTATATTTTGGATTGCTGCTATCCGTATGAATTATATCCTTTTCACAATCTATACAGATAAAAGATGTGTATAGATGTATTCCTTTTGTTTTCATTTGCTCACAGACCACGCAAGTTTCTCCATATTGGTGTTGTGCTAATGGTGAACTCAATTCCCCCACCTCCATACACCCATTGTTCCCAGGTTCATATTTTGTATACAATTTTTAGAATATTTTTCAGTTTAAATCCTCCATTTATTTTATGTTACATCTTGCAATTGGGTGTATGTCTATATAGTATTTCTTCTTATTTTTTCGATATCTTCTTCAAATATATAAAAAGACAACCTGAATCAGGTTGTCTTAATCCGCCTGGCAACGTCCTACTCTCACAGGGACTTTCGTCCCAACTACCATCGGCGCTGAGAAGCTTAACTTCCGTGTTCGGTATGGGAACGGGTGTGACCTTCTCGCCATT
>JAUZQA010000143.1 GCA_030705665.1 Bacillota bacterium | reverse complement strand
TTGATCGGTCTGTGTTATTTAGTCGAAACGATCTTATCGAAGCCAAATTTTTCGCAAATTGCCTATCATAGTGTTGTCCCTTGGATCGGGAATAATGAAAGTATTATGCTTGCTGTCGGCGTTATAGGTGCAACTGTGATGCCGCATGCAATTTATCTTCATTCAAGTCTAACACAAGGACGTATTATTCCAAGAAATGATGATGAACGGATAAAAATTCAAAAGTTCAGTACAAAAGAAATTATTATTGCAATGACTTTAGCTGGTTTTGTTAATTTATCGATGATGTACATGGCGGCCTCCGTTTTTAACAGCAGTGGGAACCGTCAAATTGCTGACCTCACATCCGCCTACCATACTTTAACACCGTTGCTTGGAGGTGCTGCAGCAAGCGTATTCCTTATTTCTTTATTAGCTTCAGGGCTATCCAGTTCTGTAGTTGGAACAATGGCTGGCCAGGTCATTATGCAGGGTTTTGTCGGTTTTACAATTCCATTATGGGTTCGCCGCCTTGTCACTATGCTTCCAACGGTTGTGATCGTAGCTCTGGGTGCAGACCCAACTTTTACTCTTGTTATCAGCCAAGTCGTATTAAGTATTGTACTCCCTTTCCCGGTGATTGCATTAATTTACTTTACACAAAAAAAGGAATTAATGGGTGTCCTAACAAATAAGAAGCATATCACTATTCTATCGACAGCATGCGCGATTCTAATTTTAGGTTTAAACATATGGCTTATTGTTCAAATATTTAGTTGATCATAAGGAATCATGGATTTTAAAATTTGTTGATACAAAATGAGCTTAGAAAAATTCTATGCTCATTTTGTTTTTATAATTTTTTTTCAAATACCAATCCTCATCATAATTTTGCTTACATTTACAAATGCTATAAATGATATTCTTAGTTGAGTATCAAACGTTTCAAAGTATCCTAACGTTGAGGTGATAAGATAATGAGTTATCGAGATCATTTGGATGAACACTCTGAGCTTTTTCACCAAAATTGGACCAGGCCTAAGCGAGCTAAATCACAAGTTAACGGAGAGACAAAAGTCTCTCAAAACAACATCATTTTGAGAAGCAACGCTAAAGCACATCGTTGGTAGGATGCCTTAAAAGAAACGAAAAAAGACGCGCAAGCGTCTTTTTTATTTGGAATTTGTCGTAAAATGTCGACATTGATTTTTTAATTAGATATATATATTCCAATTTTTTGGAAATTATTATAGATGTGAATTCATTTACTTTTTTAAATACAATTATGTTTAAATGTTAGAGGTTAATAAATGGAAAAAACGAAGATCAAGGAATTCAAATCCCCAATAGCAGCCCTTTTATGGTCTTTTACACTGCCTGGCTTTGGACAAATCTATAATGAACAATATTTTTTAGGAATAATGTTTATGATTTGGGAACTTGGAATTAATACCATATCCCAATTAAACTTGTCCATTATGGAATCTTTTCATGGTGACTTTACGAAAGCTCATAATATTATCAACTATCAATGGGGGATATTTTATCCTTCTGTATGGTGCTTCTCGATGTGGCAAGCATACAACAGGGCAATTTCAATAAATGCCTATTTAGAAGGGAAAATAAATAGTAAATACCATCTGGTCGGATTGCTATTTGGATTCACCTTCGGGATGGATCTGGGGATTTTTTGGCACTTTAACTTCATTCCACATAATCATAACGTACCGCTGAATCTTCTTTCCAGCCCCGTATTTTCCGGTTTGTTTATTGGAATACTCTTAGCATTTATTGGTCATTACATTGAAAGAAAGATTAAGCAGCATCATGGAGTCATATAACCGCTGCTTTATTCAGATAATCTCTATTTGAGTTTTTTCTCGATCAATCGACTGTGATTCTTTATGAAATTCGTTTAAGCTTTGGAAAAGTTCATGATTGGAGAAGACAATTCGACTTATTTTCAGGCAATTCAGCCTCATTTTCATAAGGCAAACTAACGATGAAAGTAGTACCTGCGCCAATTTTACTTTTTATCTCCATTAATCCATTATGTGCATCAATAATTTTTTTGCACATCATTAGACCTAATCCATTGCCGCCGTCTTTTAAAGTGAAAAAGGGTTGTCCCAGCTTTTCTACTACATCTTCTGGAATTCCAATTCCTTCATCCCTGAAGATGATTTCCACAAAGCCGTGGCTTTTTTTCTTAAGCTCAATGTAAATATTACCACCCTTTGGCATCGCTTCAATCGCATTTTTAATTAGATTTATAAACACTTGCTTTAATTGATTTTTTTCACATACAAGTGTTGGCAAGGTTTCACTTGATTTCAGCTGAATATCAACGCCTTTTAGGAGAGCCTGTGGCTGCATAAACTTTACCACAAACTGAAGGATTTCGACGATATCCTCACTTTTAAATAGATGAGCATGTGGCCTTGCAACCGACATAAATTCATCTGTAATCATCTCAATTCGATCAACTTCGGTTAGCATCAGTTCAATAAATGATAGATCATAGAGGTTACGATCTGCTTTTATTAACTGTAAAAAACCTTTAAGGGTGGTCAGAGGATTACGTACCTCATGAGCAATTCCAGCAGCTAATTCCCCCAAAACCCCCAATTTTTCATTCTCTCTAATTTGTGCTTCCATTTCCTTTAATCTTGTAAGGTCTACTGCTGTTCCAATTATCTCACTAATTTTCCCATTAATAAAAACAGGTTTTAGGGTAAAATATAAATTTAGATTTTTTTCATTTATTTCGAAGGTTACCTTTTTCTCTGAATTCCAAACTAAATGATAATAATTTGTTAGTTTTTCCTCACTTTCCGGAAATAAAGCAAAGATACTTTTATTATGTACTTCCAACGGCAGATCAAGTTGATTAAGAAGATCACCATTACATAGTGTGTGGATAAATCCTTTATTACTCTTGATTATCTTAAAAATAAGACCATGTTGTTCCTGTATGACTTGATCTAATTCCTTTCTCGCATTTATTAGGTTTTGTTCCTTTAATGCTACCTCATCGATAAAATAAAAATAAATTCCCCTTAAAATAAAGGTGTAAGCAATTACCTTATAAAAATGTCCGGCCCAATAAAACACATCTAATAAGCTGTTGTATATCCCAAGCATATATTCTGAAAACAATAAATAAAAGATGGCTAAAGAGACATATAGGTATATCTCTTTCTTTTTGTTTCGATATTGGACAACACCAGAAATTATCACAATAATTTGAAGGCTTATGACTATAATCTCAAGTTGTTTTTGAAGAGATGTTGAACCTCCTTGATTTAGTATTAAAGTAGGAAGGCTTTTATCTAACAAAGTTATAACAAAAGCAATGACTGAAACATATAGGATTCCCACGAAGAGCAACAAATTTCTTGCCCTCTTGGATATTTTCTCATCTGAAAGTATCATCGTTGGAATAAGGAAAATCCCTCCTGTTAAACGGGCAATTATCCAATACCATGCTGCTTTATTCGTTGAACTTTCACCAAATAAAACCGGCATCCCTTCGAATGAAAGCGCATGCAAAAAATCAATCGAGCCAAGTACGAGGAATAAAATAGATAAATAAACTAATTGTTTTGATTGAGAGTTTACAAATGCTCTTAATCCATATGTAAAGATCGAAAAAGAAATACTAATACTTATGAACTCCAAGATTAAATGCAGCCCAATTGAATTTTTAGGACTATATACTATATTATCGAGTTCTTTATCAAAAATGGTTATGGCAACAGCCATTATGAATGCTATTACTACGAAAATGAAAACAAGTCTCTCGCATCTTGTTAGTCCTTTCAAGGTCACCACCACTTCCCTGTCCATTGCATTCACATAGCAATCAATACTGATTCATTTTCCTGTTATAATTCAAATATTACCATTTATTTGCTTATTTTTAAAATTTTAAATACATAAGAAATAAAATTATATACCGAATATTTGAATCTTTGAATATAAAAATATAAAAAACAGCCTAGCATATTTGCCAGACTGTTATAAAATGGTTACTTCACCATTATTTTTTTTGTACGTTAGCAGCTTGTGGTCCACGAGCACCTTCAACAACGTCGAAAGAAACTTCTTGACCTTCTTCTAAAGTTTTGAAACCTTCAGTTTGGATAGCGGAGTAATGAACGAATACGTCATTTCCGTCTTCAGCTTCGATAAATCCGAAACCTTTTTCAGAGTTGAACCATTTTACTTTACCGTTTTTCATGTAAAAACTTCCTCCTATTGGCTTAACATAAAGCCATGTGTAAAATTCACCAATTTACAACGTTGATAGCTTTACTTTCATTACTTTATCCAAACTTTGGTTAAAACTTTGAACAAGCTGATACATAAATTCTAACACGTGCAACGGCTTCCTCAAATTTAACATTTTTTAGCTAGAATGTCAAGGTAAAACAGGTTCATCTACCCTGTCTTTCAAACAAAAACAAGGCAGCAATACGTGATTGCCGCCCTCGAATAATCATCCATACTAGACTTCTATTTCTCGTTTTAGTCGTCATTAAATTTATCGAACATTGTGATGGTATCTACAAGATGATTGTTAAATATTTGTCTCGCAACAGACAAAAGTTCAATAATCATCGGATCCTTTAAAGAATAAACCACCTTATTACCATCCTTTGTACCGGATACAATATTTTTGGACCTTAAAACGGTTAACTGCTGTGAAACAGCAGAACCTTCACTGCCAATCAGTGATTGAAGCTCATTTACGTTTTTGTCCCCTTCCGACAGTAATTCGAGAATACGAATTCTTAATGGATGAGCAAGTGCCTTAAAAAATTCTGCCTTAAAACGCTGCATTTCAAGATTCAAGCTTTACTTCCCCCTCGTTCCTATTCCTAGATGATATTAATACTATAACACTTTTTGAGAAATTTTTAACAAATTATGGCTTCCTTTGCCTCAAATGACTTTTATTTGTGTTGGGGGGTAACTTTTGTATTACCAATTGAAACCATATGCCGATCAATTTTCCCCAGTTTGCATTTCAAATCTTTTACTATTTCCTTTACCAATAATTCAAGTCCAATATAGGTTAATGAAGGCATGTTGGCAAAAAGTTTTTTTACCTCCCATTTTAGTTCGTTTTGCCCGCAAATACTATGCCGGTTTATAAATTCAACTTCTTCTTTAATGCTGGCAAGCTCTCTTTTTTGTTCCTCAAGAGGGAGAGACGACAATATATCTATTCTTTCCAAAAATTCTATTGATTTTAATATTTTATGGTTTACCTCTTCATACACTTCTTTTTCTATGATCTTATGATCATATTTAAATTGATTTAGCTTTTTTGCAGAATCATAGGTTGCTTTTACAATCTCTTTTCTAGTCATTGATGTGGTCTCGTAGCTTAGCATGTTTTTCCAAGACGGTTGCCTTACGGCTTGACGAAAATCTTCCAACGTGTGACAAAATTTCTTATAGCCATACTTCTCAGGATTTTCAAATGCTGGACTGCCAGGATCAAGAAATGGTGAAAGAGGTGCTATAAAGTACGAAATTCTTTTATCCTCCCCACACTCCTTGTGAATATATTCACAAAAATCTACATTTTTTAAGGCACTCTGGTAATCCTGTCCAGGTATGCCTATCATAAAAAAGAGGTCTATTTTTGAACAACCATTATTTAAAGCTGCTTTCAATGTTTCAACAATTTTTTCATTTGTGCATGGAAGTTTGCCGTTTAACCTACGTAAGTTCTCATCACCAGATTCAAGTGTTAGTTCGATACTATATTTAGGAATTGCCTGATGGAGCCGTTTAAAAAAGTGATCATCTGCATAGTTGAACAATTCAAATACAAGCTCATCCTTTAGTTCAATTTTTTCCAAACCGCTAAAGAACTCTTCAACGTACTCGTTTCCACCTTGACGGATATCATTTAATAAGAAAATGGGAGCCCTGGTAAATCTCTGGATAAAGGTAATATCCTCAATCATTTTTTTTGGTGACTTCATTACAATTTTCTGACGATGACAGTTCATTGAGTATGCATCTCTGGAACCGCCGCAAATTAAGCAATTATAAGTACATCCTTTTGAAGTAAGTATTCCTGTATTGGGATACTGAATCCACCCTTTATATGGCAGTGGATCTAATAAATTAAAATATTTAAAAACTGATCTAATCACGTAGCGATAGCCAGGAAAATCAAATTCATCGAGACTATCCGGAACGTAAGTCATTTCATTATAGTGATATTGTTGGTTGCTCTTCCAAGTTAAGTTAGGGATAGTAGAAAAGTCGTGAGAGCTACCCTTCTCCAAGCTATTTAACAGGAGAAGAATTAATTTTTCAGTGGTATCACCGCGGACAACGAAATCTACACATGGATATTGGATTAGTTCTTTATGAAAATAAGTGGATGACAGTCCGCCAAAAAAAACAGGTGTATCCGGATGGTATTTTTTAACGATTTTCGCTAATTCAACACTTCCATGTGCGTGCGCAAGCCAGTGCAAATCAATGCCGTATGCTCTCGCTTTAAGTTTTTTAATTTTTCTTTCCACATCAAATTTTTCGTCAAGGAGCATTCTGTTTGCAATATTGACAATCTTTACTTTTAGTCCAAAACGTTCTAGATAATCACCGATACTTGTTAAACCAATCGGGTACATTTCAAAAACGGGTGATGAAGGGACGACATCACTAATTGGACCGGTAAATAACATTTCCTTTCTAAAATCATAAACTGTTGGCGGATGCAGCAGTACCAGGTCATAAATCATTCGATCACCTTCCATTTACCTATATTTGGTCTCAAGTCTATTGTATATCAAAAATTGGTAAAAAAATTTTACAGAAATTCTAATTATTCAAAAATCATCTACTATTTCCACTTTGTTTATAGGCTTGTTATTTTCTTTATCCCATGGTATATTAATTGAGCGATGAGCTGAATTGTGTAAGTCGAAAAAACATTCCTTATAAAGGAACACACAATGTGGAGTGTGGTTTTTTCGCCTCAATGTCGAACAAAGGCACCTATTTTAGGTGCCTTTTTATTTTAGTCATAATAGATAGCATATTTTTCCTGTTTCACTTAAAATAAACATATATACATAAATCAATGCGAGGAGGGAGTACATGAATAATCACGAAATTGATTACAAAATATACGGGGACGAAATGCAGTTTGTTGAGGTTGAGTTAGATCCGCAGGAAACAGTTGTTGCGGAAGCTGGCAGTTTTATGATGATGGATGACGATATTGTAATGGAAACTATTTTTGGAGATGGTTCCAAAAGCGGCGTCGGTGGCTTGATGGGTAAACTTTTTAGTGCAGGTAAACGGGTCCTTACTGGTGAAAGCTTATTTATGACCACCTTCACCAACCAAGGATATGGAAAGAAAAGGGTTTCCTTTGCAGCCCCTTACCCTGGTAAAATTATCCCAATGGACTTAAGTCAATTAGGCGGTAAAATTATCTGCCAAAAAGATGCCTTTTTAGCAGCAGCAAAGGGCGTTTCTATTGGCATTGAATTCCAGCGTAAAATCGGTGTCGGTTTCTTTGGCGGTGAAGGTTTTATTATGCAAAAACTTGAAGGTGATGGTTTAACATTTGTACATGCCGGCGGCACGATTATCAAAAAAGACCTCCTTCCCGGTCAATCCTTAAGAGTCGATACGGGCTGTTTAGTTGCCATGACAAGTAATGTCAATTATGACATAGAATTTGTCAAAGGGGTCAAAACGGCACTTTTCGGCGGGGAAGGATTATTCTATGCAACACTTAAAGGACCTGGCTCCGTTTGGATTCAATCCTTGCCATTCAGCCGCCTTGCAAGCCGAGTATTTGCCGCTGCCCCGCAGCGTGGCGGATCAAAGGATGAAGGAAGTATGGCCCGAGGGTTATTTGAAATGTTTGATGGGGATTAAAGAACTTACATACTCCGGAGGGGACCGTCCACTGTTTATGTGCGGAGCGCTCCCCCTATTCATTTTTAATAAATTGAGCTAATTGATTCCAAGGAAAGAATCAAGCTTAATTTAGCTCAAGATTATTAAGTTCCTGCTTTACCTGTTGTTTTTTTAAATTAAACGATTGCCATGAAGTCTCCTCAAGATTATATTGGACCCTCCTTTGTTTAAGTGTCGCTGCTAAATCCGGGATGTTTGGGTCTTTTTTATAAAGAGAAATTAAACCTGATATCCCTGTATATGACAAAGAATTCATATATTGAATATCAATTTTTCCACTTTCTTTGAATCTATCAATATTCTTGCTTATAACTATTTGATCCATATCCACGGTATTAATAACAGCATAATATACGAGCATACTAATTAGCAGAAAATGACTAAGTGATAATTTGTTTATCCAAATTTGTACGAACGTATAGGCAAAAATGAGGGCTAACAAAATCATAAATGAATGGGCAAGAATTCTCGTAAATGTAAATCCATAGGCATCCTCATATATTGCCAGGCGGAGAAAAGCAGAACAGAGAATAACAGCGCTTAAAAGCACAAGCATTGATAACATTATTTGTATAATATGTTTAAGCATGATTGTTTCTTGCTTTACAAAGGCTAACACCACTGTAAGTACAGACAAATTAATAACGGAAACAAACAAAAGTTCAAAAAATCCCTTTCGAGCATACTGTGCAAACGTAAAATCTCCTTGCAATGTACCGCCAAAAAAATATTTAAATTGTACAAAGGTAAATAGCAAATAGACGAGATTCAAGACGATCAAAAAAGTTAAAGCAATGATCCTATCGATTTGCAGAGGGTACTCTTTTGTTTCGTTATCTATGATCTTTTTTTGTTTCAAAAGTAGAACCTGGAGAATCCCAAAAATCACAACCGTTATTACCAAAATAATCATAACTCTTGTTA
>JAUZQA010000142.1 GCA_030705665.1 Bacillota bacterium | reverse complement strand
TTCTTCACCATATTTTTCTTTAAATGCTTTAACCGTTTCACGTGTACTTTTTCCCCAATACTCTGAAGCATCATGTAATTCCGCTTTTCCATCCTCAATGTAAAGATAAACTGGTCTATCGCTCTTTCCAGAAAAAATAATGTTATCGAATCCGGACCACTTTAACCTGGCTGCAGTCCAGCCGCCCATATGAGCATCTGTCACTGTTCCAGTCAAGGGTGATTTCGTAACCACACATAGTCTGCCGCTCATCGATGAACGGGATCCAGTTATTGGGCCTGTCATTACACATAAGATATTTTCTGGCGAAAACGCTTCCACCTCTGGACCATTATCATACACGTATTTGACACCAAGACCACGGCCTCCAATATACTTTTTGGCATCCTCTTCATTAATCGTTCTGTAATTGATTTCACCACTCGACAGATCGACCAGAACTTCTTTGTTGTTAAATCCCCCGATATTCAAAGCTTTTACCTCCCTGTATCTTTATTGTGGAAAAAATAATATACTTTAATTAAATTGGATATTCTTCTATAAAATCCCTTTATTAATTTGTTATAAAATAAGGACAAATTATGAACTTTTTATAATACTAAAATAATAAAAGAGGTGTTCTGAAATGGAAACGCTTCACCGCTATTCAAGGCAAATATTATTTAAGCCAATTGGTCATGAGGGGCAAGAGAAATTACTAAACAGCAGGGCCGCAATTGTTGGTTTGGGTGCACTTGGAGCGGTCATTGCCAACCATCTTGTCCGTTCAGGTGTGGGTTTTGTTAGATTGATAGACAGAGATTTTGTCGAATTAACAAATTTACAGCGTCAAATGCTTTATGATGAGGAAGATGCACGCTTGAACTTGCCCAAGGCAATGGCAGCCGCCCAAAAGCTGAAGGAAATTAATTCAACTGTCGATATTGAGCCGGTCATTGCAGATTTAAATATCGATAATGCTGAGGATTTATTATCTGATATGGATGTCATCGTGGATGGCACCGATAATTTTATGACCCGCTATTTGATCAATGATGCTGCCGTAAAATATGATATTCCCTGGATTTATGGCGGGGCAGTTAGTTCACGAGGAATGTTTGCAGTTATTAAACCAGGTATTACGCCATGCTACCGCTGCTTATTTCCAAATGTTCCGCTAGGCAGAGGAGAAACATGCGATACCATTGGCGTATTATCGCCTATTACTGATATTATCGGCTCTTTTGAAGCAATGGAAGCTATTAAGCTATTAGTTGGGGCCGATACAAATCCAAGCCTTACACAATTTGATATCTGGGACAATTCCTTTATGGAGATGAATATTGCAGAAGGCAGAGATCCTGAGTGTCCTGCTTGTGCAAATCATGAATTTGAGTTTCTTGACCGCTCCTCAAACGAGCAAACTGAGTATACTACACTTTGTGGCAGAGACACCGTTCAAATTAATTATCGTAAAAAGGCAAAAGCCGATTTAAAAAGCTTAGCAGAACAACTGAAAAAAAGTGGCAGAGTGGCCGCAAATGATTTCTTGCTTCGCTTCTCACCAGATGATGATCAGCAAATAACCATCGTCATCTTCACCGACTCACGTGTGCTGGTGCACGGAACAAATGATATCTCCAAAGCTAAAACAGTTTATTCCAAATACATTGGAAGCTAAACAAAGGGAATCCCTTCATTTTTAGGGATTCCCTTTGTTTAAGATATTAGTTTTTCAATAATTAACCGTTTTCCGGTATTTAAAGTGAATTCAAATCGATCACTTATTTTTTCGTAATAACAAAAATGATGCTGCACATTGCATATTTGTATTTGATTATCAAAAACAATAAAATTAACTCCATCTTTACGCGTATCATCTGTAATGAATGTCAAATGATTATAGCAATAAAGACAATCATAGAGAGAAAAATCTAAAGAGTTAAGCGTGGTTACAAATTGGAAAAAGGCATCATCATTCATGCTATCCAATAATCTTTCTAAAGAATAGATGATATGTTTCCGAACCCTTACGAGATCATGATCCCGTAACAGCAATATTTCCTTTCCAATGGCAATTTTTCCTGTCTCCATTAATACCCCACTTTTCCAGCGGTTTAAGCGGAATATTTCAATTTCCTGCTGCAGGAAATCCTCCATTAATGATGCTTCCTCTGTTTCCGCATCAAAGAAAATCCATTGATCGTTGATTTGTTCAACGTTTCCTTCTGTATGAGCTCTTTCTTGAGTATTGTAGAGTTTTAATCGTTGCTGTCGATTCATCACTTAACCTCCGTGATTGATGCTTTCTTCTTCTTTGTAGACATCTTCTACTATTTTTATACTTTTTCGTTTAGGGGATAAGTAGTTCTATTCGTTCCACTTTAATTTCCACTGATAACGTTTTTTGGACAATTAACCATTTAAAATGGGCGGAATAGTATATAAAACATTCACCTTTGATTTATTTAGAATGCTCCATTCATTGGAGGGAGGAGGCTGCAATATGTGCGGAATTTCAGGTTGGGTTGACTTTCACAGGGATATGCGCAAAGAGTCAAAAACGATTGAAAAAATGGCAAATACATTAAGTAAAAGAGGACCAGATGAAACCAATATTTGGAATGACCTTCATGTTGGTTTTGGTCATAAAAGATTAATTGTCGTTGATCCCTCTGGGGGAAGACAGCCGATGTCAAAGCCATCCATACAAGGCGATACTTTTACCATCTGTTACAATGGTGAGTTGTACAACACAGAAGACCTGAGAAAAATCCTTCTTACTAAAGGATATTCTTTTAAGGGTCATTCTGATACAGAAGTACTGTTAACAGCCTATATAGAATGGGCTGAAGAATGTGTTAATTATCTCAACGGAATCTATGCTTTTGCGATTTGGGACCGTGAACAAGAAAAGCTATTCATTGCCCGCGACCGTTTAGGCGTCAAACCGTTATTTTTTTCCGAAAACAACAATGGACTTATTTTTGGATCTGAAATAAAGGCTATTCTTGCCAATCCCGAAATCAGCACCGTCCTGGATCAATCAGGACTCTCAGAAGTATTTGGTCTTGGGCCTTCAAGGTCACCTGGAACAGGAATTTTTAAAGGTATAAATGAGCTTAGACCGGCGCATGCCCTTACTTTTACCAGAAACGGTCTCAAAATCTGGAGGTATTGGAACGTTAAAAGCAGTAAACATTTGGAAACAGCTGAGGAAACTGCCGACCATATCAAAGACTTGGTTACCGATGCAGTTACAAGACAGCTAGTTTCTGATGTACCATTATGTACATTTTTATCAGGCGGGCTGGATTCGAGTATCATTACTGCTATTGCGGCAAAAGGTTTTAAGGACCAAGGAAAAGGTCAGCTTCATACTTATTCGATTGATTATGAAGGTAATGATGTTCATTTTAAAGCCAATGAATTCCAGCCGAATGCGGATGAGGTTTATATTCAAATGGTTTCAAATGCCTATAAAACCCAAGTCCATAAAAAAATCATCTCCCAGGAACAATTAGCTTATGACCTTATTGAAGCTGTATACGTACGAGATTGCCCTGGAATGGCAGATGTTGATTCTTCCCTGCTTTGGTTCTGTAAAGAAATTAAAAAGGATTTTACTGTGAGTCTTTCCGGGGAATGTGCAGATGAAATTTTTGGAGGATATCCCTGGTTTCACCGAAAAGCAGATTTGGAACGCGAAGGATTTCCATGGATGCGTTCCGTAAATGAAAGACAAAACCTTTTAAAAGAATATTGGAGGCATAAATTAAATATCCAGGATTATGTAATGGAAAAGTATAATCAAACCATTGCTGAGACACCTATTTTGGAAGGTGAAAGCGGTGAGGCTGCACAGCGCAGGCAGTTATTTTATCTTAATATAATCTGGTTTATGACAACACTCCTAGATCGCAAAGACCGAATGAGCATGGGAGCAAGTTTAGAGGTTCGGGTGCCGTTTGCCGACCATCGTTTGGTTGAATATGTCTGGAATATCCCTTGGGATATAAAAATGTACGGCAACCGAGAAAAAGGAATTTTAAGGAAAGCTTTCGAAGGTGTGCTTCCTGAGGATGTACTGTACCGCAAAAAAAGCCCATATCCGAAAACCCATAATCCTCAATATACTTTGGCTGTTCAATCGATGCTGCAGGATATTTTAAAGGATAAATCTTCCGTACTCCATGAGTTTTTTGATAAGGCTTATTTACAAAGTATTGTCGAATCAGGCGGCGATTCTTTTAAAGAACCATGGTTTGGCCAATTAATGACAGGGCCGCAATTATTGGCTTACCTTGCCCAAATTCATATTTGGTTTAAGGCCTATAACATCAACATTGCTGAATAGAATCGATCCTAAACTCTGCCAATTCAAAGGCAGAGTTTTTTTGATCCATAGGATTTTATATTATTGGACAATTCCGTCAATTCCATTACAATGAAGGTAAGGAAGGACTTGCTTTCCTTTGGATGAGGAGGGATTAATCATTTGAAAAATGCTGCTTTCTTAGTATTTACCATCATTCTTATTGTATTTTCAACAGTACCTGCATCTGCAGCAGTAAAAAAAACAGACCGAAAGTGGCAGGATGAGTCGATTTACTACATAATGGTGGACCGTTTTAATGATGGCGATTCGAAAAATGCTCCTGATGTGGATACAAAAAATCCCCTGGCCTATAATGGCGGTGATTTTCAAGGTATCATTGATAAACTGGACTATATAAAAGATATGGGATTTACATCCATTGATCTGACACCCATTTTTGATAATGCCGGAAAAAGCTACGATGGTGAATCGGTTCTAAATTATTACAAGACAGATGCGCATTTCGGCTCAATCAAAACCTTTAAAAAACTTGTTAAGGAAGCACATAAGCGTCATATCAAAATCATAATTGATTTTGTCGCTAATAGTGTTGCCCCCACACACCCATGGGTAAATGACCCGAAAAAACAAAACTGGTTCCATCCAAAACAACAAGAAAACGTATCTTCCACTTCCCAGCAGGTTCTTGAAAATAGTTGGATTGATGGACAGCCGGATTTAAATCAAGAAAATCCAGAAGTCACGAATTATTTAGTAAATGCTGCGAAGTGGTGGATCAAAGAAACAAATATTGACGGGTATCGATTAGTTGCTGCTAATTTCGTTCCGCCAGCTTTCTGGACAACTTTTTCCAAAGCCGTAAAAAGCGTAAAAAATGGATTTTATTTACTTGGGGATATCCAATCTGATGATCCAAATGTCGTGAATCTATACAAATCCACTGGTATGGATGGCTTTACAGATACAAAGTTAAATATGGACTTAAGAAAGGGATTTGCCGCAACAGACCTGTCTTTAAATCCGTTATTCTCTGATTGGGAAAATACTAAGCAAAATGCCCTTAATCCTTATCTAATGGGAACATACTTGGATAACCCGCAATCCGCGAGATTTACAAACGATATTGTTTCTAATAAACAGTATCCCGGGTCTCGATGGGAGATGGCTTTAACCTATTTATACACAACGCCGGGGATTCCCGTTATCTATTATGGTTCGGAAATTGCTTTAAATGGAGGCAAGCCTCCAGATAATCACCGTCAAATGAATTTCCGGGCAAATAAGGATTTAATTGACTACATCACCAAGCTTGGCCAATTAAGAACCCAGCTTCCGTCATTAACAAGAGGTACATTTGAAAAGCTCTATGAAAAGAATGGCATGACCGTCTATAAACGTGTCTATCAAAATGAGACCTCTGTCATTGCGATCAATAATACTAGTAAATCCCAGAAGGTTACTCTATCAAGCAAGCAACTTGAAGATGGTAAGGAATTGCGCGGGTTATTAAATGGAGATGTCGCTACAAGCAATCAACACCAATATAAAATCATTCTTGACCGTGACAATGCAGAAATTTATGTATTAGCAAACAAATCAGGAATCAACATCCCGCTCGTCGTAGCAATTACCGCAGTGTATATTGCCTTCTTCTTTTTCCTATATTTCATATTTAAGAGAAGAAAGCAAAAAAGATAAGGCTGCAGAACTTCTGCAGCCTTTTTCATTAGAAAATATGAATTCCAAGCGGTAGTTTGAAGCCTAAATACAACACTAGCAAAAACGCAATAATAAATTGAGTCCACACAACGTTTGTTTTCTCTTTTTTGCCAGACTTTATAAGGATCAGTTCAAATAGAGAAATAATCCAAAGCCCCACAATCACTTTTAAAATATACAAAAGGCTAATTTGGTAAACTGAAAAAAGCAGCATACCGCCAGTTAGTATAATCAGTAAGTAAAAAACCCTGATAATCATATGAAGGATTTTAAAGCCTTTCGCTTTTCCCTTTTTGTTTAAACTTAGTGCAATCAAAAATAAAACCAATGTCAAAAACCATGTAGTTATATGGGCGTCAGTTATATGGCCGTTCATATCATTTTTCCTCCTTCGGCAAGTCCCTATATTCTGGAATATCATACCACAGACAGCCCCAAAAACTAAATAATACGATTCAGACATTTTTTAACTTGGATTTATTAAAAACTATCAGATTTGATTAAAACATTGAAAAAGCCTTATTTATTACTAAAGGTTTGGATAAATTGGATAATAGCCGGCCCTAATAAAACAATAAATATACTTGGAAATATAAATAACACTAGCGGAAAGAGCATTTTAATCGGCGCCTTCATCGCCTCCTCCTCTGCACGTTGTTTCCGCTGGTCCCTTACCTCACTTGATTGTACTCGTAATACCTGCACCATCCCAACACCTAATTTTTCAGCCTGAAGGATACTGCTAATAAATGATTTTACTTCATCGACATCAAGCCGGTCCCTTATTGCCGACAAGGCTTCCCTTCTTGTTTTTCCCAGGCGGATTTCTTCAAGGCAGCGATGAAACTCATCGGCAAGCACACCCACTTTTTTGGAAACAACCTTACTTACAGCAGCATCGAAACCAAGCCCCGCCTCAAGGCTTACGGTCAATAGATCAAGAATATCAGGCAGTTCCCTTAATGCTAGACGGCTGCGGGCTTTTGTTTTCTGCTTTAAATAAAGGTGTGGAAGCGCAAGGCCTGCTAAAATGCCAACGATGGCAAGAATAAAAATCAATCCAGCTCCGCTATTTAACAGAGCCCCATATCCTCCAAAAATAATCGGAAACAACACAAGAAGTCCCGTTTGTAACAGACGAAAATCAACGGGCGTCATTCCAAATGGATTGCCTGCCAATTGGAGCTTTTCTTCAATTTTTGCCGCTTTTTCCCCTGGCATTCTTTTTCGAAAGCTTCGCTTAAAATCTTGAAAAACTGGTTTTAAAAGTTGTTTTAGCCTTGACTCCCGTTTTTGCCTTTTTTCTCGTTCTTTGTTATTAAGTGGTTTTTCACCATTCAGGAAAACAGAAACCCTTTTTTCGACGCGCTCCTTTTTTTTGCCGCGCCCCTGTAATATTCCTATAATTAATAAAAAGATGGTTAGAAAAAATGAGAGGTAGAGCATGGACTACACCTCAATTGTCGTAATTTTTTTAATCATGAAAAACCCGATTAATCCCGAAATGGCTCCTACAGTAACCAACATTATCCCAATAGGATGGTGAAAAAGTGTACCTATGTATTTAGGCTGGATTAAATACAAGAAAAAGCCTAGAATAACGGGTAAAAGTCCAACCACAATTCCTGACAAACGACCTTGAGCTGTTAAGGTTTGAATTTGCCGCTGTATTTTTGTACGGTCACGAATGGTTTCAATAATTTTATCCAAAACCGTTGCCAAATTCCCCCCAACCTGCCGTTGAATCAGGATCGCTTGGATCATTAAATCCAAATCCTCGCTTGGCATTCTTTCCTTTAAATTATTTAACGCATCCTCTAGACTGCTGCCATACTGCATCTCTTTGATGACCTTTTCCATTTCCTCTTTAATGGGCGATGCTGCTTCCTCCACGACAGTCTTTAGCGCTTGTGGAAAACTAAAACCTGCCCTTAAAGAACCAACAACCGTTGTAAGCATATCTGTAAGACCATCATTAAAACTCCTCATTCGGTCTCGCATTTTTTTCTGCAAAAACCAGTTTGGTAAAAGATACCCTGGTATTGCCCCAATCAATATAAAAACCCATTGGCCAGAAATTAATTCTAAAAAGAATGCTGAAAATGCCGTTAAAATCCACTGAAAAAGGATAAATTCTTCCGTCTTAATCGCCAATCCTGCACGTGCTAATTTATTTTCCAGCTTTTCACTTTTTTCTTTTGTTAAGACTCTTTTACTTATCTTTTTATTAGCTTTCGTGAATTTCATTACCAGATTGACTTTGTTTTGATTGTCCTTTTCATCAGGCAGAGAAAAGTAATGCTGCAGCCTTTTCTCCAGCTTTTTTTCTTTGAAAAAAATAGCTTGAAGTACACCGAAAATAAGCAAGATCATGGTGAGCAGAAAACAGAGCAGAATCAGATAAATCATCAGTTCCACACCTCATCTTCAATGAAAATACTGTTTGGAATATGAATACCCGATCGATTAAGCTTTTCATAAAACTTCGGAAGTACACCAGTCGGTGCAAGCCTCCCGATTATTTTTCCTTCAGGGCTGATACTATCCTGCTTAAAGGTGAAAATATCCTGCAGGACAATGACATCACCTTCTAACCCCTGTACTTCTGTAATACTGACAATTTTTCTTGTCCCATCCTTCAAACGGGTTTGTTGGATAATTACATCAATAGCACTGGCAACCTGTTCCCGAATGGCCTTTACGGGAAGCTCAACACCGGCAAACATGACCATTGTTTCAAGACGGGCAATCATATCCCTCGGACTATTGGAGTGGCCTGTTGCCAGTGATCCGTCGTGTCCTGTATTCATTGCCTGGAGCATATCAAGTGCTTCCGCCCCGCGAACCTCACCAATAATCACTCGATC
>JAUZQA010000141.1 GCA_030705665.1 Bacillota bacterium | reverse complement strand
GGGGATGACAAGCTAGCGTTGGCAAAACAATTAGGCGCAGTCGCAACTGTAAATGGGAAGAATCAAAACGTGGTCGAGGCAATTCGGGAAATCACAAAAGGCGGGGCCCATGTATCTATCGATGCTTTGGGAATTAAGCAAACCTGCCAAGCCTCAATCCTCAGCTTAAGAAAGAGAGGAAGACATTTACAAATTGGTTTAACAACGAGAGATGATGAAGGGATGATCCCCCTTCCAATCGATGCCATTGTAATGCAGGAGATTGAAATAGTGGGATCGCTTGGCATGCAGCCTTCAAGATATCCATATATGTTGGAAATGGTTGATAAAGGGAAGCTAAAACCTGGCTTTTTAGTGACTCAGACCATTTCGCTTGAAGAAGCACCAAGTATTTTTACAGAAATGAGCAACTTCCAAAATATCGGAGTTACAGTAGTTAATAATTGGGATGCTAAAGTCGTACAAACAGTTTAAGTGTATGGAAAGCCCTTTTTACCACTAAAAAGGGCTTTCCATACATCAAGCAATCGTTACCAGTGGCATAGTTCGCGATATGATAATGTAGCGATATCTTGCTATGTATTATCTCTTTTTGGGACTATAGGACTTCCAAGTCTCGACCAGTTCAGCGGCAGCTGACTTTGGCTCATCCGCCTCAGATACAGCAGACACAACGAAGAAACCGTCGACTCCGGTTTTCGCAAGCTGAGGTATGTCGGCAAGCTTTACACCTCCGCCGACTACGACCGGAATCGGACTATGCTTAGCAAGCTCCGCAATATCTGTAAAACTTCTGGTAATCACCTTTCCGTCCAAATCAAGCCCGCAGTCCGGTTTCGTATTTGTTTCATGCAGCGGTCCGGCACCAAAATAGTCAATTTGACTGACATCTGCTGTTTTAATGTATCCAAATAAATTGTGGGTTTCTGCCGATAAGCCGACGATCGCATCGTCACCTAAGTATTCCCTACAAATTTCCACTGGTATATCGGATTGTCCAACGTGAATTCCATCTACTTTTATCCCTTGTTTTCTCGCCGCCAGGACAACATCAAGGCGGTCGTCTACCAGCAAGGCAACCTCATCCGACTTACCGGCTTCAGCGATTACATTCGAAGCCTGGTGGGTTAGCTCAATCAGTTCGCGGGCTGAGGCTATTTTGGAACGGATTTGAACACAAGTAAATCCAGCGTCGATAGCATTTTTTATAATTGTGGAGACAGGCCGCCCTTTTGTATTCTCAGGCCCGACGACAAAATATGCGGAGATATCCAATTTTTCTCTAATCATTTTGTCCTCCTAAAATATCATCAACTTTATTGACTTTGGTAAAGATCATGTTACTAAAACCGGGGCGTATATCGGCTTTTAGAACAACTTCCGTGCGGATCCCCTTACTGGCAAGCGCAAACGTCGCGTCTTTAACGACCTTCATCACTTCATCCCATTCGCCTTCGATCTCTGTAAACATTGAAGTTGTGCGATTTGGCAAGCCCGATTCCCGAATTATTTTCACGGCTTCAGCAACTTGGGGTGCTAGTTCGTCACCGACTCCATAAGGGGCAATAGATACTGCAATAAGCGTGTTCATATTTAAACCTCCTCAATTTCAAATTGGTTGTTGGCAATTTCCTCCGCGGTGGCTTTATATAGCTCGTTGAGAAACTCGGTCTGAAAACTTGCAGGACCGTCAACTTTCTTTTCAGCGCGGCTCCCCGCTAAATTGTACACTGATGTGGCGGTTAGCGCCGCAATAAACGGCGAGGCTCCGGTTGCTGCATATACCGCGACTACTCCTCCTAATGAACAGCCCGCCCCAGTAATCCTCTCCATAAAGTGAGACCCTCCATGAGAGAATGCAATAACCGAACCGTCCGTTACTAAATCCGTTTCGCCGGAAACTGCCACAGCCCCGCCTGTCCAATCAGCTAATGCTACAGCCGCCGCCTTTGCCGCGTTTACCGAGTCAGTCGAATCAACTCCCCGAACATTGGATTCATCTGTACCGCCGTCTAACCCCCATAAGCCGGCCAAAGCGATAACTTCCGAAGCGTTACCTCTGATCACACTGGGTTTAAATGCTTTAAACTGCTGTAACAGTTGAGTGCGGAGCGATCCGATACCGACTGCAACCGGATCTAAAACCCATGGTTTCCCCGTTTCGTACAAAACTTTAGCAGTGTGTGGCAGTGTCTCCGCGTAAATTGGTAAAAGAGTGCCAACGTTTATGTAGGTTGCCCCACCGTTTTTAGCTAGAAATTCACCTTCATCGGGCAGATAAACCATAGCAGCCGCCCCTCCAACGGCAAGCTGCGCATTAGCCACAAAATTGATGGTAACGGTATTAGTGATTGATCCAGCCATGGGATTTGTACTTTTCACGGTTTCAACCGCTTGAATCATTTGGTTTTGAATATCTACTTTATTGATCATTCTCTTATTCTGCCTCCCACTGTTTTATTCTAGCTTAGGATTTAATAGTTTGATATGCTCCCATAGCTAAAGTCCCTAGACCTCCACCTTACAGCGTTCGGATGAGATTCTCTTAAAAAGAAGTTTGCAAAATGGTTAATTTTCAATAGGATACCGATTCCCCCTTCTCCCTTGGCCACAGCATCAGCAATATATTACTAAACTTATAGGTTTATACGTATTTTACCTCGCAAAAGAGGTGACTAATTAGAAACCGAATATGTAAAAAATGCAGTGAGCTGAAGTGACGAGAGATTTCCACCCTTCTTCTTTTGGTCAAAGCAACTTTAATATGGAACAATCTATTTTGATTGTAGCACATTTTCGGTCTATAGGATGGTTGGCAGACTTCACCATGATCCCATCCATAAAAGGTTTTGTGAATCCCCCTTATACCCTTACGGTACAGGGGAGTTTTCCGAACGCATCCCTTCAGATTTTAAAAAATAGTGCCTGATCACCACAGAAAGACAAAATTGAAAAATGTCTTTTTATGGTGTCAGGCACTACTTGTATCGAATATAAGAAAAAGCATACCTCCATCTTACTCAGATAAGGTATGCTTTTTATTCATTCTTATTAGCCATTATACTTACATTTTCTGAATCAATGATTTACTAGCCCGAAAAACGGGGACTTTGCCTGCTTGAATTTGTAATTCTTCCCCTGTTTTAGGATCGATACGCATACGGGCTTCACGTTGACAAACTTCAAATTTACCAAACCCTAAAAGTGCAAAAGAATCTCCGCTCACTAACGATTGTGTGATGACATCGAATACAGCCTCTACAGCTGATTCCGCCTTTTTTCTAGATAGCTCCGATTTTACCGATACCGCATTTACTAATTTAGTTTTGTTCAAAAGTTATACCTCCAATTTATCAAAAATAATCCTACATACTTGCCATTTTCCGAAATAGAACCTTTTATACCTAAAACAATGAAAGCCCTACCTCTCTTTCATTCTTACGGCTCCTTGACCGTGCCAGTGTGAATCAGGTTTGTAAACCAAAATTACTTTTATTAACCCATTCGGTAAAAAATATCGATTTTATGCGGTGAAAATAAGAACAATCGATTTATGAGGAAATAAAGAGGTGTACTAAAAATATGAGTTGAAGAAATTGGTTGGACGATAGAATTAAAAACTTAAGAAACTAAGCAAACACATTTTCCACTTTTTTAGGATACCACACTCCGTCTTATTTATCAAATAGAATATAATATCATTAATTGTCTTTTTGTGTCAACATTTTTTTTGCATGATAATCTTTATATCCGCCAGACCTAGGGAACACTATAAAATCATGGGGATTCATCCATGGACTTATTACGAATAGAATACTTTTTCTAAACCAATTTTATGAAAGACATTTCCTGTATTTCCAAACCTGGTTTTGTCTTTCATCCATTCTCATGAAGGGATCCCTAGCCTCTTTCATCAACATTTGTAAAAAACCCCCACCAAAAAAGTTTCTAGGGACTGTCCCCGAATAAGCAATAATGTGGTCCTGTATAGTGGAGCCGCCCCCATTAAAAAAGGCAAGCGCACAAGGCTTGCCTTTTTTTATATGATGATATGTTGAAAAACGGAAGAATTTATCCGCGTCTTCCACCTCGACCGCCCTGTTTTGCTACACTGTTACGTTTGAGGGTAGATAAATTTTCTTCACTGGTCTTTAAAAAACGAGACATTTTATCTTCAAAACTTTCCTTTGCTTTAAAATTACCTTTTGTGCGAAAGTCCTTTGAACGATTATCCGCTCTCGCTGGACGTGGCGCACGTTGTGAATAAGAAGATCTTTGTTCTTCGGGCTTATCTACCGTTTTTTTGATGGACAAGGCAGTTTTTCCGTCCTTCATACCAATTACTTTTACTTCAACAAGGTCGCCTAGTTTAAGATGGTCATTAACATCTTTTACATAGCTATCCGCTACCTCACTGATATGCACAAGACCTGTTGATCCATCTGGTAATTCCATAAAAGCTCCGAAATTAGTTATGCCTGTTACTTTACCTTGTACTTTGCTACCTATTTCTACTGACATTAAAATGTTGTTCCCCCTCAAAAATGTTAAAAACACCTTATTATAACAAATGAAAGGAAATAAAATCAAATTACATTAATTTCCTTTTTAAAAATTTTTCTTTTAGTTCCCTTATAAAAGCAGAATTACTAGATAATATAAAGATGTTATGTCAAACTTAAAGTTAGTGTTCATAAACGAAAAGCAGAATTTTAATATTAAAATAATAGAAAAGGTGAGAGAAAATGAGGGAAAGTCTTTTTACTATTGGAGAAGAAGTAAAAATTAAAGCGTCTGGCGAATCAGTAACCATCCAAAAATCTCAGTATGTTAAAAACATGAAAAGGTACTCATACATCGTTAATGAATATCCAAATACTTTTTTCTTTGAGGAAGAATTAACTGAAGAATAATCTATACTTGAACGAATGCTAATTTGTTTAAAGATGGTTCTATAATTAAGTGTCAGCAAAAGAAAATCCTTGGTAAAATAAAAACAACCTATCTGTGAAAGGAATGAATGATTTTGACTAATATTGTAATTTGTGGCAGCTCAGGTAAAATGGGAAAGGTGATTCATAATATCATTTCCACAAGAGATGATTGTAAAGTTGTGGCAGGAATCGACAAGAACGCAGAAGATTCCACTGATTTTCCAGTGGTGTCGACTCCTAAACAGATCTCTTCTCTTTCTATTGAACCGGATGTGATCATCGATTTTTCTCACCCCTCCGTTCTTGATGAATTACTTGATTATTGCCTCACTAACAGAGTGGCACTCGTTATTGCGACAACTGGATATAGCAAAGAAGAAGTGGATAAAATCCATAGGGCTGCAAAAGAAATCCCCCTATTCTTCACTGCAAATATGTCTTTAGGTGTAAATTTAATCGCCGAGCTAGCTAAAAAAGCGGTTTCTGTTTTAGGTGATCAGTTTGATATTGAAATCGTCGAAAAACACCATAACCAAAAGGTCGATGCCCCTTCAGGCACCGCACTAATGCTTGCTGATGCAATTAACGAAGAATTAGATCATCAATACACTTATACATACGACCGACACAGCGTTCGTGAAAAAAGGACAAAGAAAGAAATCGGCCTTCATGCGATTCGCGGGGGCACAATTGTTGGAGAACACGATATTATTTTTGCTGGGCGGGATGAAATCATCACTCTTTCCCATCATGCAGCCTCTAAAGAAGTATTTGCCGTTGGGGCGGTTAACGCAGCCATTTTCTTAAAAGGAAAAGAACCAGGATTATATAATATGAAGGATTTAATTTAAAATCTTTTAAAAGACACCTTCCCATCAAAGTGGAAGGTGTCAAATCTCGTTGACTCTATGAATCCCGCGCCTTGCTGTAACTTCCCAAACGAACTGAAGGATATCCCCCATTTATTCGCCATTTCATTCTTTGAATCCAATGTAAATTACATGGTCCTTCTTTTTCACGGGTATTGTCTTTAAAGATAGATCCCCTTGTTTTGTTTTAAAATTATATTCCTTCTCGCAATTCAAACATTTTCCATTTGAATATAGGGTTGTAACGGTTATAATATTTGAACATTCATGACATATACCACTGAAGACATGTATATTCGCTCCGTCAGGTATAACTATTATTGGAGATCCGTTAATAAATTTCATTTCCAGCTTAGAGTTGGAATCATCTGCACTCATAAGCGGAACCCATTTAATACCTAATGTCTGGTCCACCACTTCTTCAACTTTATGTAAGTCATCATGAATGAAAGGTTCGTAGACATTTTTCACGGTTTGAAATAAACTTGAACCCATTTCTTTTAAAAATTCTTTACGGTCCATTCTCCAAACCTCCAGGCGTTGACTTGATCGATGACCGCTTTTGCAAGGTCAGGCAATTTTGCGCGATTTGTTTCCGTTAGTTCTATCCCAAGTTCTAAAGATGCAGGCTGCATCCCAATCATGGCAATTTGTTTTGGATACCGTTCACGCATTTTTGCTGCCAGCAATACTTCCTGGAATCCTAATTGATGAATGGACATCTTTATACCAAAATAAGCAGGGATTTCGGCACCTTTTAAGGAAATAATCGTACCTGGTTCCTTCCCGGCATTAATGGCATCGATGATGATCAAGTTTTCTGCATCCTCAACAGGACCCAACAACCTCATCCCATCTGTCAAACCTTCAATAATTTCAATATTCTCGTTATCTTTAAATTCTTGCTCTAAAATTGGCAAAAGGTGAATACCAACACCCTCATCTGAGAAGAGGGTGTTGCCGATACCTAAAATCGTTATTCTTATATCTTCATTTCTTTTTAACATCTTTTCCACCAACCACTTTTCTTGGCTCGATCTTGTACCCAGTAAACATAGATGAAACTTCTCCATTGCGCTCCAGGTAGTCATCACGTAAAACCATATATACATGGATGAGAATAAAGAGCATAAATGCCCATGCCGTCAGATGATGCCAAGAACGGATGCTATAGCTATTACCGAAAACAACCGGCACCCAGGCAAAAAGTTTCGCCCAAAAGGATTGCTGCTGTGGTTCAAAATACATAAAGAATCCTGTGAAAATAATAACTAATGAGCCAAATCCCTGAAAAATCCAGTAGCTGAGTTGTGCCAAAGGGTTATGTCCAGCATAGTGCGGCTTATTATTTTTAAGGAATAAGTAGAATTTCATTGTTTCAACTACTTCTTTCCAAAAAAGTATCCTAAACGGATTTGACGTTGCATACTTATTCCCTTTAAAAACCCAATAAAAACGATATAGAATGCTTGCCGTAAACAGGAATGCTGCAAAAAAGTGTATATATCTTGCCCAGCCCATTAAATTGGAGTAGTAGGCCTCATCAGGGACGGAAGCACTGACAAATGGTTTTCCTATGTAAATTCCAGTTACCATTAATAAAATGATGGCGATCATGTTGACCCAATGGAATATCCGCACAGGCAATTCCCAGACATACACTTTTACGGAAGCATTGACTTTTTTATATTTGATTGGTCTTTCAGGGTGAAATGAATTTTCACTATTTTCATTGTCATTTAAAGGCAATTCTACGATCTCTGCATCTGAAACCTTACGATTGAGGCCATCCATTTGCCTCCCTCCTAACCCAAACGAATTTTAGTCGTTTGTTTCGTTTCTAAATCCGTTAAGTGAACAGCGCAAGCTAAACATGGGTCAAAAGAATGAATAATCCGCATGATTTCTAACGGCTGCTCTTTGTTTAACAGCTGTGCTCCCTTTAGAGCTGCTTCATAAGCACCAAGCAGATTATTATTGTCCCTTGGCGAAGCATTCCATGTAGATGGGACGACCGCCTGATAATTTTTCGTTTTACCGTTTTCTATATCGATCCAGTGCCCCAGTGCACCGCGGGGAGCTTCCGCCCAGCCAACACCTTGAGCACTGCTTGGCCATGTACTTGGATCCCACTTCGTGCGGTCAAACGTGATTTGATCACCGTTCTTGATGTTTTTAAGAAGCTCATCCATGTCGTTTCTTAACCAATTGGCAATTAAAACCGTTTCGAGACCGCGGGCAACGGTCCGTCCTATTGCAGATTGTAAGGCAGTCATCGGCAGATTAAGCTTTTGCAATGTACTGTCAACAAGATTGACAAATTCATCCTTGCCAGCTGCATATCCGACCATAATCCGGGCTAATGGACCTGTCTCCATTGGTTGTTCCTTCCAGCGGGGAGCTTTCAGCCAGCTATATTGTTTAGTTGTATCTAATGTCGTGAAGGGTGCTTTTGGACCGGTATAATTTAATTCTGTCTGACCATTAAATGGATGTTTACCGACTCCATTTCCTTTTTTCCCATCATAGGTATACCAAGAATGATCAATAAACTCTTGTACTTGTTTCGTATCTTTTAAGTCTATATCATAAATTTGGCTTAAGTTTCCATTCAGAATGATACCACGAGGCATTCGATAGTTTTTCACATCATAAATATTCGTTGTAGAAAAATCACCGTAACATAAATAGTTATTTAATCCTCCGCCGTATGTCCAATCTTTATAGTACGATCCAATTGTAAGTAAATCCGGAATATACACTTGATTGACAAACTCTTTAGCCTGGTCAATTAATTGGGACACATGCATTAATCGCTCAGCATTTACAGCATTATCGCTATCAATATCCAGCGGCGTGGCCATTCCCCCGACAACATAATGTGGGTGTGGGTTTTTCCCGCCAAAAATGGTGTGGATCTTTACAATTTCCTTTTGAAAATCCAACGCTTCCAGATAATGTGCAACGGCCAACAAATTTACCTCAGGAGGAAGTTTGTATGCCGGGTGACCCCAGTATCCATTGGCGAAAATACCAAGCTGTCCACTATCTGCAAGCTTTTTCACCTTGTTTTGCACATCGGCAAAATATCCAGTTGATGAATTTGGCCAGCTGGAAATT
>JAUZQA010000140.1 GCA_030705665.1 Bacillota bacterium | reverse complement strand
AACTGAGATGTATGATGGTTTTCTTTATTTAGAAAAGTACTATTTTAAAGCTACAGGGAAACATGTATGTTTTGTCCCGCTTTATGCAAGTAAAAGGAAACATTTAATTATAGCTGATGAGCAGATTACCTTTAGGGATGGGGAGGATTTTAACAAGGAACGTAAAATAGTCCTTGGAAAAATCCATGACAGTTTAAATGTGTTAGCCAAAAAATGCGGCGATATTTAAATGCCAATTGCCATTGAACATGAAGAAAGCCCGGGGGATACCCCCTCGGGCTCATTTTTTTGCAGCTAATAAGCAGCATTAATGAATGAAGACGTTTTCTTTAAGGTTTTAAAGATAAAATGAGTAAAAGTTCAATGAAAGTGCAGAATTTAAACTGTTTTACTTAAAGAGAGGAATGACGAGTGTAATCACACTAAGAACAACAGCGACCCATGCCAAAGCCTTTTGCGGACTTGCTAAGGTAATCAAGCCAAGAACGATACCAATAATACCAAGCCATATAGGGGCATAGAAAAATCCAACCACAGCTGCAACGATACCTAACCAACCAAGGACATTTCCTGTGACTGCGTTCATCCTTACCATCTCCCTTTAAATTTCTTTAAATCTAAAACCAGTTTGTTAATTTAAAAGAAAATTTCACGAGGACAGCTTTTTCTATCACGCTAAAAAATAAGGTGCACAGCAGATGAGCGTTTGTTTATATACAGGCACCACCTCCTTACCTGCAAGGTATGAATCACATCTAATAACATTTTATGAGTACAAAACGTTTTAATGCCTACAATCGTTTCAATTTAAAACAGCAATTTGCAAAGTTTGGAAAATTGTCACTTACGGGAGTGATTTTATTGCTATAGTTTAAGTAAAGGGGGACTACTCGAAGAAAGGAAGAGATTTGTATGGAACTGCAAGTTGGTCTTGATGTCGGTTCAACTACTGCAAAATTAGTTGTCTTAAATGATCGAAACGAAATTATGTTTAAATCCTATCAGCGGCATTTTTCCGATATCAAAAGTACAACATTAAATCTGCTTAAACTTTTATCAGAGCGGTTTCCGACTGCAATATTAAAAATGAATGCCAGCGGTTCTTCGGGAATCGGGCTGTGTGAAGAATTAGGGATTCCCTTTATTCAAGAAGTTGTCGCTTGTACTGAGGCGGTCAAAGTAACCGAGCCTAACATGGATGTCATTATCGAACTGGGTGGAGAAGACGCCAAACTTATCTATTTAACAAATGGCTTAGAGCAAAGGATGAATTCTGCATGTGCAGGGGGAACGGGAGCTTTCATCGACCAAATCGCCTCACTCTTAAATACAGATGCTGAGGGGCTGAACAGACTTGCAGCAAAAGCGGAAAAGATATACCCCATTGCTTCTAGATGCGGTGTTTTTGCAAAAACGGATATTCAGCCCTTGTTAAATGAAGGGGCAAGACGTGAAGATATTGCTGCATCCGTTTTCCAAGCAGTTGTTAATCAAACAATCGGTGGATTAGCCTGCGGAAGACCGATTAGGGGGAACGTTGCCTTTCTTGGAGGACCATTAACATTTTTAACCGAATTGAGACATCGATTTATTGAGACACTTCATTTAAAAGATGAGCATGTCCTTTATTGTCCGGATGGTCACTATTTTGTGGCGATTGGCGCAGCTCTGGAAAGTGAAAAGAATGATTCGATTGATATTAAGCATCTTATCCAATTATTAACCGAAATGAATCAAACAAAGCTGGGATCAGCATCAGGCAGACTGGCACCGCTTTTTATTAATGAAGATGATTACCAAACTTTTTACTCCCGCCATCAAAAAGCCAGGGTAAAAAAGGGTTCAATTCATACATATACAGGAAATGCTTTTTTAGGAGTTGACGCAGGTTCAACAACAACAAAAATGGTTTTAATTGGTGAACATGAAGAAGTTCTGTTCAGCTTTTATGAAAAAAATAAAGGGAATCCGATTGAAACCTTACGAGAAGGATTAAACAGCCTGTACGCGGTTCTACCGAAACAAGTAAAGATTGTTCGGTCAACCGTTACTGGATATGGGGAAAAGTTGATTCAAGCCGCTTTTCAAATTGATGATGGCGAAATCGAGACGGTTGCCCATTATCAAGCAGCAAAAAAATTCCAGCAGGATGTTGATTTTATTATTGACATTGGCGGTCAAGATATGAAATGTATCAAAATTAAAGATGGAGTCATTGACCGAATTCTATTAAATGAAGCATGTTCTGCAGGTTGTGGTTCATTTTTAGAAAGCTTTGCTGAAAATTTAGGACATTCTGCTCATGATTTTGCCCAACTGGCCTTACAGGCAAAAGGACCTGTTGATTTAGGTTCACGATGTACGGTCTTTATGAATTCCAAGGTAAAGCAGGTGCAAAAGGAAGGAGCAGATATCACAGATATTTCAGCCGGCTTATCTTATTCGATTGTAAACAATGCCCTCTATAAGGTTATAAAGTTAAAATCAACAGAGGATTTAGGAAGCCGAATTGTTGTCCAAGGTGGAACTTTTTTAAATAATTCGGTTCTAAGGGCATTCGAAAAGTTAATTGGCAGAAATGTTGTCCGTCCCGATTTGGCAGGATTGATGGGTGCATATGGAAGTGCCTTAATCGCAAAACAAAGATGGAACCAAAAATCAAAATCAACACTCTTGTCAGGAATAAAACTTCACGAGTTTCAAGTGACAGCAACACATCGCCGCTGCGGGATATGTGAAAATAACTGCCCAATTACCATCAATCGATTTACCGATAAACGGACATTTATTACTGGAAATCGCTGTGAGCGTGGAGCGGGAAAACAAAAACAAGATAGTAAGCTTCCTAACCTCGTCAAAGAAAAACTGGAAAAACTATTTAATCGTCCTAGTTTAACAGGTGAAAATGCTTATCGTGGCAGAATTGGCATTCCCCGTGTTTTAAATCAATTTGAAAATTATCCTTTTTGGCATTGCTTTTTCACCGAACTTGGTTTTGAAGTTGTTTTATCAGACCCCTCAAGTAAGGAACTTTTTGAACAAGGAATTGATACTATCCCCTCAGAGGCGGTTTGTTATCCGGCAAAGCTGGTACATGGCCACATTTTAAATTTAATCGAAAAAGGCATCAAAACAATCTTTTACCCCGACGTTGTGTTTGAAAAGAAAGAGGATGATACACAACAAAATCATTTCAACTGCCCAATTGTTGCATCATATCCTGAGGTTGTTCGTGTGAATATGGCGGGGATTTTTCTGGAACATGAAATTCAATATTTGAATCCTTTTTTATCGTTAGATAAACCCCTTTCCATGGTGAAGGAACTGGCACAATGCTTCAAGAATATTCCACAATCACAAATCAAACACGCGATCATGAAAGGAAAAAAGGAAGATGCGGCTTTTAAAGAATGGCTAACTCAACGGGGAGAAACAATTATTTCAGAATTAATAAAGAACAACCAAAAAGGAATTGTCCTGACTGGCCATCCCTACCATATTGACCCTGCCATTAATCATGGGCTTCCAGAGGAAATCAACAAACTTGGTATGGCTGTATTAACAGAGGATTCAATTTGTCATCTCATTGAAGGACCATTGCACACGGAAGTGGTTAATCAATGGACCTTCCATTCACGTTTATATCGGGCAGCTGAAGCTGTAAAAAAATATCCATGCCTCGAACTTTTACAAATAACATCGTTCGGATGTGGTCTTGACGCAATAACCACAGATGCTGTGGAAGAGATTTTAGGGGAGAGCAATCAGTTATATACATGGATCAAAATGGATGAAGTCAGCAATCTTGGAGCAGCGCGGATTCGGCTTCGCTCATTGAAAGCAGCAATAGAGGAAAGAACACTGCAAAAAAACGGCCAGAAAAAAGGAGCTTATAAAAAGCATGCGGCTGCTATTTTTACAAAAGAGGCAAAAGAGGGTTATACCATCCTTGCTCCCCAGATGATCCCAACCCACTTTGAGCTGTTGGAAAAAGCATTTCAGCTTTATGGTTACCGTTTAAAGATTCTTAAGAAAATGGATGACCATGATGTAGAAGTTGGAATGCGTCATGTTAATAATGATGCTTGTTATCCAGCTGTAGTGTCTATTGGCCAATTAGTTTCCGCATTGAAAAGCGGTGATTACGACCTGAACCGAACGGCAGTAATCATGTCCCAAACCGGTGGCGGATGCAGGGCAACCAATTATTTTGCCCTTTTGAAAAACGCAATGAAGAGTGCGGGAATGGCGCAGGTTCCAGTACTATCCTTGAATTCAGGAGCGTTGACTGGAAATACCCAGCCCGGATTTAAAATGACATTAGGATTAGTCAAAAGGCTGGTTATATCGGCATGTTTGGGAGATCTATTAATGAGGCTGCAGTTGGCCGTCCGGCCTTATGAAAGATTTAAAGGGGACAGTCAGACGCTTTATCAATTGTGGCTGGAACGAAGCAAGGAACTGCTGTCAGATTTTTCAATGAAAAAATATAACAAGCTTATCAAAGAAATGATTACTGATTTCAGCAATGTTGAACTTTATACTTTGAAAAGGCCTCGTGTAGGGATTGTTGGAGAAATTCTGGTAAAATTTCATCCATATTCGAATAATCAATTGATTCAGTTGATCGAACAGGAGGGCGGCGAGGCGGTTGTCCCTGATTTTATCGATTTCTTTTTATACTGCCTCCATGATAGCCAGTTTAATGCAGCACATTTGGGAAAGTCTAAAATAGATGCAGTGATTGGGAAAATTTCAGTTCGCTTCGTTGAATCTTATCGGGAGCCGATTCGTAAAGCGTTACTAAATAACGGCCGTTTTGGTGCTCCTGTTGAATTTAATGAACTGACTGAAAAAGCAGCCCGCTTTTTAAGCTTAGGAAATCAAATGGGCGAGGGCTGGCTCCTTCCTGGTGAAATGGCTGAGCTCATGGAGTCGGGAGTTGAAAATGTTGTTTGCGTACAGCCATTTGGCTGCTTGCCGAATCACATTGTTGGCAGAGGGATGTTTAACGCAATCAAAAAGGAATATCCGAAAGCAAACCTTATTGCGATTGATTATGATTCAGGCATCAGTAAAGTTAATCAAGTAAATCGAATCAAATTAATGATTAATATTGCGAAAGAAAAAGTTTATTGACTTTGGGAGCTCGGTCCAATCATGGATCGGGCTTTTTTCAGGAGTAAAGTTTTTTCGCCAATTTCCATTTAAGGCAGTCTTTGGCATAGCAGGGGAACAAATTGCTAAACCTAAACTCGAATTGAATGGAAGGTGGTTTAGCTGATGTTTAATTTAATCAATCATGTTAGTATCCAAGGGGGAGGGGCAATGGTGTTTTATTTTACCCTTTACTCTTTTTGCGGCTGGATTTTGGAAAACAGCTACAGTTTTCTTATGAAAGAAGGTTTTTTCAAAGCCAACTTTCTCAAAGGCCCTTTTAAGCCCATGTATGGCTTTGCACCAGTCTTATTACTCCTAGTTCTAACCAACCAAACACACTGGTCGGTCATCTTGTTTTTATGTTTGGTTATTCCAACCTTGGTTGAGTATTTGAGCGGTGTTATGTTGAAAAAGGTATTTAATCGGCCATATTGGGATTACTCCAATATTCCATTTCATTTTCATGGTCATATTTGTCTGCCATTTTCAATCTGCTGGTTGATACTTTCATTTGTTTGTATACAATGGATGCATCCTGCGGTTAGCACACTGTACGATAAAATGGAGCCGTATTGGAGCTGGATCAATCCCGTGGTTATTTTCTATTTTACAGCAGAACTTTTTTGGGTGGTCCGCAAATCTTGGATCCTTCCTCAAAAAGAACCGGCAAACCCTATATCGTGAAATAGAAATAAACTATCAAACACTTTTTACAGGTTGACTAAATAAGGTATAATAGACTAGTGTTTCTTTGTATTCATTAGCTGTTCGAAGCATTATTTGAAAAAATGTTGTCGAAACAGTATATTTCATATTAATATTCTTATGTAGATTCAAAGAAGAAAGAGAGTGTTCGTAAATGGGTCGTAAGTGGAATAATATTAAGGAAAAGAAAGCTTCGAAAGATGCAAATACAAGCCGTATCTATGCAAAATTTGGAGTCGAAATTTATGTTGCCGCAAAGCAAGGCGTTCCTGATCCTGAAGGAAATCAAGCATTAAAATTCGTCCTTGAGCGTGCTAAAACATATAATGTTCCAAGACATATCATTGACAGGGCGATTGAAAAAGCAAAAGGCGGATCTGAAGAAAGCTATTCCGAACTTCGGTACGAAGGCTTTGGTCCAAGCGGATCGATGGTCATTGTTGATGCCTTAACAAATAACGTGAACCGAACAGCGGCAGATGTACGTGCTGCTTTTGGTAAAAATGGTGGAAACATGGGGGTTAGTGGTTCGGTAGCTTACATGTTCGATGCAACTGCTGTTATTGGGATTGAAGGAAAAACAGCTGATGAAGTGCTTGAACTATTAATGGAAGCAGATGTTGATGTTCGTGATATCATCGAAGAAGATGATTCTGTTATTGTTTATGCTGAACCTGAGCAATTCCATGCTGTTCAAGAGGCTTTTAAGACTGCGGGAATTACGGAGTTTGCTGTTGCTGAATTAACCATGCTTGCGCAAACTGAAGTAACTCTTCCAGAAGATGCACAAGCAAAATTTGAGAAAATGATTGACGCGTTAGAAGATTTAGATGACGTTCAGCGGGTATATCATAATGTAGATTTAGGCGAATAATAAAATATTTCCTTAAAAGCAGACCTTTGGTTAACACAAAGAGTCTGTTTTTTAGCTAATGGGAAAGTATAAATTTTTTTAAAAATTTATGCTTTCCCATGTCGCATAAGTGCAACTACGCCTCTGTCTTCGCCCTTAGGGGCTCGCCAATCGGCGAGTTTTCTTTATTTTGAAAAACGTTTATTGAATAAATACTCAAAGAATGCTAGTATACAAGTATGCTTTGGGTGTAATAATCGGTGATGTTGCAATGAATAACGCAGGAGTGTTATTATATGGAAAAGAATTCCAAATAAACATGATCGGAGGTGTGTCAATGATACTGAATGTTACAGAGAGAGTATCGGGTGAGAATAATAAAGATTATGCTTACAGAGTAATTAAAGAAGGCATTATGTCCTTGGAACTAAAACCAGGACAAGCAATCAGTGAAATCGAATTAGCGGAGACCTTAAATCTTTCACGGACGCCAATCAGAGAGGTCCTTGCTAAACTAAGGGAAGAAAATTTAGTAGTGGTTATTCCTCAAGTAGGCACTTATATAACGAAAATCGAACTTCAATTAGTAAAAGAAGCTTCATTTATGAGATTTTATCTTGAACAAGAAATATTAAAACAATCTTGTGAGTCATTTCCTCAGGAAGACTTACTCGAACTTAAAAAGAATATCGAACTTCAGAAAACGTTGATCGACAGCAAGGGTATGGAAAGGGACTTTCATAAACTAGATAACAACTTTCACCTTACGATTTTTCAAGGAAACAAGAAGGAAAATATTTGGGAAGCCATTACTCGTTTAAGTACACACTACAATCGGATCAGGCTGCTATCAGAAATGAAGTATAGTTTTGAAAAAGCGATCTTTGAACATGAAGCCATTATTCATATTATCGAAAATCAGGAATCAGATAAGGTAGAAGAGATTGTCAGGCAACATATTCTCGAACCAATGAAGCTTTGGGAAAGCTTATTTCAAGAGGGCAGTCCATACTTAAGTTATTTTAACTAATAAAAACTAATATCCACCAAAGGATATTGGTTTTTTATATGGAGAGAAACTATCTTCGTTTCTAGAATACTAGTATTGAAGAAACAAATATAGCATGGTATGATAGAAAAAAACGATTTCATATCATATGAATGGTTCTATCATGGGGAGTGTAGATCATGCTGACGGTGTCTGCAAGATTGACTGGTGAAAATAATAAGGATTATTCCTATAGAGTAATAAAAGAGGCAATTATGTCGCTTGAATTACAACCTGGAAAATCAATAAGTGAAATTGAACTGGCGGAAGTTCTAAACCTATCTCGAACTCCTATAAGAGAGGTAATGGCAAAATTAAGGGAAGAGCATTTGGTAGAAGTATTTCCACAGGTGGGAACTTATATTTCTAAAATTAAACCTCAATTAGTTGATGAAGCATCTTTTATGCGTTTTTTTCTGGAAAAAGAAGTCCTGAAACTCGCATGTAAGTCCTTTCCATACGAGAGCCTTTTAGATTTGAAAAAGAATGTTGCACTTCAAAAAGAGTTGATCGGTCTTAAGGGTGCCGAAACAGAATTTCATAAGCTGGATACAAAATTTCATCATATTATATATCAGGGAAATCAAAAAGAAAATGTCTGGGCGGCCATAACCCGTTTAAGCACTCATTATAATCGAATCAGGGTACTTTCAGAAATGGAACAGAGTTTTGAACGAGCTGTAATACAACATGAGCAATTTATCCAAATTATTGAAAATAAAGAAGAAGAAAAAGTAGAAAAAATTGTGAAAGAACATATACTTGACCCCATTAAAACCTGGGAAGTCTTGTATAGTGACGATAGTCCATACCTGGATTACTTTGAAAAAACGCCGGCATTCCTATTAAAATAGGATGCCGGTTTTTTTGCGTTTATAACTATTTAAGATTCAGATGTTAGGATCTGCAATTGGAATGTTCTTATGAAAGCGGTAAAAAAAATTTTTTACAAAAGCTATTTTATACTAGAAATAAACTCTTAATTGTGCTAGTATACAAGTATACAAGAAAACAAAGTGGATTAAAGAACCACTTTTTAAGCTGTACTGTGCTTCAGAGGTAACAAGTATATTTTGGTAAATGGGAAACAACCTAACGTTGTATGAATAATTCTCAAAAGAGTATTTATTTATAATGACGTGAACCCAAATTGAGTT
>JAUZQA010000014.1 GCA_030705665.1 Bacillota bacterium | reverse complement strand
TCAGCCTGTTAAAGGGCAGGTCTTTTGCGAGAGCCCGTTCGCGAAAGATCACCAGACTATAGCCAAACAGGAGTGAAAAGAGCGGATAAAAGCTTGCCCGAAAGAAGAGATCGATCATCATATATGTAAAATGATCACTTGTTGCTGTCCACCATTGTAATGGATTAACGTACAGAATAGGTGAAAGAAAGGACATCATGTTAACCATTAGGATGCCAAATAAAGCGATCCCTCTGATCACATCTACTACTAAAATACGATTTTGAGGAATGAACATGATTTTTCTCCTTATATGTATAACCTTCCTGAGAATACCCGCTTGTTAGAATATTTTTGGCGATAACTAAATTTTTGGGCGAATGAATCACATTATATTCGCCTATACATACCATATAAGAAATAACATACAAGAAAAGGGTGCATAAAAATGCCAGCTATTGTCGGGGTTGCCCAAGTGATTACACTCGGGAGCAGTTCTATTTTTCATATTGGTGATGTATATAAAATGATGCCATTATCGAATGCAAAAACTTTCTCCGGTGCTGGTTCATTTAACACGGGTGAAAGTTTGCGCCTGCAAAATACACAAAGCTCAACCAATACAAGTGATCCAGATTCCTTAGACCAAGGAATCATTCTCAACGCTTAACCTAAGGGTGATTCTTAATGAATTTTTATATTCAGCAATCGATTCATATCCATTTTATCAAAATTGGAGGAATTACCAATGCCTCAGTCTTACAAATTGGAAGTGCCGGTATCGTGAAACCAACCGCACATCTGTATAATACGGGTGGATTTACCAAAGCAGCTCCTCAAGCCCTAAAACCTGGAACTCCGCCAACTACTCCTACAATTTTGGCACCTGCCGTTCCGTTACAAGCACCAGTAAGGTAGATCGGACCTTTTCGGGGGTGATTTTTTGTATCAAGACTATTCCCAATACATTCAATGGCTGCAACAGTGTGTGCAATCACAAGATAAGCGAATCGCTCAATTAGAGCAGTTAATAAAGCAAATGGCAGCGGATATAAAACAATTAAAAGATAAGCCGCCCATTCATGTTGGCACGATCGAGTACAAGTTTGATCAATTAAAGGTTGAAACGGTTGAAGGCACATTAAACATCGGTTTGAATCCTACCGATTTACAAGGAATTGAAGATCTTGCTATTAAACAAGCAGGCATGAATTACCCTGTTGACCCCAAAGGCCAAATGCAGCGGTCGATGGAAATAGAAGAAGCCATTTACAATTATTTAGAAACGGATTTACCTAATATTATCACAGACACGCAAACGAAATTAAACATTCAGCCAAACGAGGCATATCTATCCTTTATCAAAGAAGATATTAAAAAACAACTCCCAAGCCGAATTGATTTTCATTTAAAAGCAGCTGCAGCCCAAAATCGAACTGAGGAAAACGACAACGTCATCCTTGAAAATATTATGAATGCCATCAAACAAGAAATCCATAATGGCGTGCTCACATTTTTTCAACACTTACCTGAAAATATGAAAGGAATGAACCAGCCATGATATTTGAAGTTTATAACCGGGATATTTGCGTAGACTCGATCCGAGTCATTGGGGTTGCAAGCGCCTCGCTGCTCATGGTCGGTGATACCCAAACCATTCAGCTCGCGGCAACTTTTGATACCCCGGCTGAATCATTGATTATCGGCCCATTTGTCCCATTAGCAGCGGAAGTGTCCTGATCATGCTGCCGCGAAGCTCATACGTAGATCAAATTGACGTAAAGGTTGCCTCCTTTTCGTCAGTCCTGCAGTTAGGTGATTCCTGCATTATTAATGGATTATCACGTGCCTTAGCTGTACAGCGGGAGGAAGAACAGGAATATGGAAATGAGGGAAACTTTGCAGCTTATTCTGCTTTTACCGAGCCTATCCCATTAACACCTATTACTGAAAACTTCTGTTATCAGACACATCATCTTCATCCAATCATCAAAGTAAATCATATAAATGTGATCGGTTTTTCTTCGGCCTCGGTCTTACATGTTGGAAACAGTCAAAACATATCAATGGAAGCAAGAGTTAAACATATCCGTCAATTGCTGACACGACAAAGATAACAAAGCAGATAGGAGAAGCATACTTTACCTTGTGCCTCAAAGAATTTATAGAAAAGGATGTTTATCATGCCTGCGATTATCGGACCGGTTCAAATAATAAATGTAGGCGGTGGTGTCGTTCAATTTGGTGATACCGCATGGGTCTCCCCCAAAAGCAACACTAAGACATACTCTGGTTCCGGCGGTTTCAATACTGGGGGATTCATTGTCACTAATAATGGAATAAGCGGAACAAACGTGCTTGATACAAATCTAATTGACCAGCCAACGGTTGGAAATAATTAAAAAGACATAAACCAGATGAGGTTTATGTCTTTTTAATTAACTTTGCTTATCTAATTTTAAGAAGTGGGCTCCATCAAAGAAGAACAAATACCTTTCGTCCACTTTTCTTTTCCAAATTTTTTCAATGGCTTTTGTGTACAAATCGATTTGCAGTTTATAGCGGTTCTCAAGTATTGGCCTGGCTTGTTCAAATCCACCTTTAAAACGGTCATTAATTCCATCTGATTTATAATCAAGTAAAACAAGCCCGTTTTCATCTTCGAAAATGCAGTCAATAACACCTTGAACAAATACCTGCTCCTGCTCCTGTTCCTCTTTCCAATCCATATAAACTTCTTTGGCATCTAATGTTAACGTAAAAGGGATCTCGCGTTGAACATTTCTTGAAGCGATCAATCTTCTGCCTATAGGTGATTCAAAAAATTGGAAAATAAGCTCCGCATTAATGACCTGTGCCTGCTCTTCGGTCAGGAGCTCTTGGTTAATCATCCATTTGAGCTGTTCCTTAATCGTTTCGGTGCTAATCGGTTTAGACAAATCCACATGCTGCATCACCAAATGCATAGCTGTTCCCCGCTCTGCAGGTGACAATGATTTTTCTTGCATAAATTTAGGACGGTTCAAAACCGTTTTCTTAAATTTTCGAACCAATTCCGTTCCGCTGTATTCATCAGAGATTTCCCTCTGTCTTTTTATTTCAGATACGGATTGTTTAGATCGATGGCTGGATGCATCTTGATACAAGTATTTCCAAGATAGCCTTTGTTTCACTTCTTCTGCAAATGGGGATTGAATAGGGACATCCTTCATTTCCATGACCAGGTTTAGAAGATTATCATCGCCCAATTCTTCAATTTTCTCTTGTTTCTTTATATCTTCCTTCGTTAGTAGCTTGACCGTCCATTTTGAAGGATGATCGCTGATATCGTTCCAAACTTGCGGGCTGGCGGACTCAGTTTGCACCAAATCCTTCATATCATGATGCCGGATAAGGGCTGGCCCGATCCAGTCAAGATAACCTTTCACTGAAGCTCTCACATAATCTTTTAACAGCCACTCATGATTGGCCGCAGCTTCCATCCATTGTTCGATCTGTTTAGCCGCGTCCTTTACAGAGCCAATTAAATAGAGTTTTTCTTTTGCCCTTGTTAAAGCGACATAAAGAATTCTCATTTCCTCCGCAAGCATTTCCATTTTCTTTTTACGTTTAAAAGCAAGTTGAGGCAATGATGGATATGAAAATCGTTTTTCCACATTTACATACTTTGCCGCAAACCCGTGTTCTTTGTCCAGCATATAGGATTTGCGAATATCCATCATGTTAAAATCCTTCGCTAAACCAGCAATGAACACGACAGGAAATTCAAGCCCTTTACTGCTATGAATGGTCATGATGCGAACAACGTCCTCTTGCTCCCCCAACGCTCGGGCAGCACCGAGGTCGCCGCCCCTTTCCGTCATTCTTTCGATAAAACGTAAAAAACGAAACAACCCGCGGAAAGATGTCTCTTCATATTGTCTGGCTCGATCATACAGAGCCCGTAAATTCGCTTGCCGTTGTTTTCCTCCAGGGAGGCCGCCAGCAAAATCATAAAACTGTGTATCCCGATATAACTGCCAAATTAAATCTGCGAGGGATCCTTGACGAGCCAACGTCCGCCACTTTCCTAGCAGCTCATAAAAAGAACGGGTTTTCTCATAAAATCCTTCTTCATCTTCATTCGGCTTCTGTCGGCAAAACTTCGTAACTGCATCCCAAAACGAACCCGTTTTTTGATAGATTCGGATTTTTGCCAATTCGGTTTCGTTCAAGCCCACAATAGGAGATCTTAATACCGCGGCTAATGGAATGTCCTGTACAGGGTTATCAATAACTCGTAATAAAGACATCATGATCGAAACTTCTGTCGCTTCAAAATATCCTGTTGATAAATTGGCATAAACAGGAATACCGTGCTGTTTAAATTCTTCGATGATTTGCGGTGCCCATGTCATTGAACGAAGGAGAATCACCACATCCCGATACATAATCGGACGCATAGATTTTGTTTTTGGATTATATACCTGCGACCCGTTCTGGATGAGTTCTTTAATTTTCCCCGCCATAATCCTAGCTTCAAGCTGAGATTTCTCCAAATCTTCAGGGTCAAATTCTTCAGCTGCTGGAGAATCATCCTCTGTTTTTTCAATGGCCTTCTCATTTCCTTCTTCAAGGTCCATCAGCAAGAGTTCAACCGAATAGGAATCATATTCAGGATATGATGCACCAGGTTTTAATTCAGCTCTTTCATCATATTCGATTTCTCCTACCTTTTCGCCCATTATTTGCTTGAACAAAAAGTTCGTAGCATCTAATACTTCATGACGGCTTCTGAAATTACGTGCGAGGTCAATCCGGAGGCCTGGGGATGAACCATCATGTGTAAAGCTGTTATATTTCCCTAAAAATAAATTTGGCTCCGCCAGCCGGAAACGGTAGATTGATTGCTTTACGTCCCCCACCATAAAAAGGTTGCCATTTTGCTCGTCATCCTTTGATACAAGCTTTAAAATCGTTTCTTGCACCATATTCGTATCTTGGTATTCATCAACAAATACCTCTTTAAAATGACTGCGATAAGCCAAAGCAGCATCTGAAGGAAGTATTTCACTATCATTACTATTTCCGCTCGTTAAAATTTCGAGGCAATAATGCTCCAAATCAGAATAATCTACAATCCCTTTCTCCTGTTTTTTTGCTGCAAAGCGCTCCGAAAACGCTTGAACCAGCGTCACAAGTGTTTGAATGACAGGAAGCATATTGCCCATGTCATTCAAAAAGCTTTCCGGCTTTCTTGAAAAAAGCTGATCCTTCAGATCTTGAATCTTTTTCTTTGCCTTATCGCGAAGCTTCGTTGCTTTTTCTGAAAGCCCCTTATCAAATTGGTCGCCTTTTACTGTTTTTGCCCTTCCAAATGACCATGATTTCATTGCTTCGTAAAGTGTTTCCCAAGAATCTTTTTGAGCAAGAATAAGGGTGTCAATCACATTTAAATCATCAATAAAATTTTCTGCCTTCGGAGCGGGCCCTCCCGGAAGCTTCGTTAGCTCAAGCGCCTGCTTAATCAATTCTTTAGCTGCTTCCAGTTGGAGTTCAACATCATAAAGCAGTGCTTCAATAAAAGGAAGTTCCTCCAGCCTGGTAACATGTTCTACCTCATACATCGAAACAATCTTTTGTAAATATTGATTCGGCATTGGGTTTGATCTCGCGAAATCATAAATATCACGTACAATCTCCTGCAGGTCAACATCACTTCGGTCATTTGTAAAGGTATCAACGAGGGTAAAAAAAGCATCATTGCCTTCTTTTGCGTACTCATCCTCAAATAATTCATCGATTACTTCATCTCGTAATAATTGTGATTCTGTTTCGTCGGCAATCCGAAATCCCGGGTCCAAATCAATTAAATAATAATATTTTCGGATTACTTCCATGCAAAAGGAATGGAGTGTCGAAATGGATGCTTTATTTAATAGATTAAGCTGTGTTCGTAAATTTCTTGATTTTGGGTTCTTAATGATCGCTGCCTCTAGAGCCTCTCCAATTCGATGGCGCATTTCTGCGGCAGATGCACTTGTAAAAGTTACGACCAATAATTCATCGACATTGACAGGATCGTCAGTTGAAAGGATTTTCTGAATAATCCGTTCGACAAGCACGGCTGTTTTTCCTGATCCTGCGGCAGCAGCAACAAGTATGTTTCGATCTTTTGCCATAATCGCCTTCCATTGGTCTTCCGTCCAGGTTGCATCTTCAGGCTTTGGCGGAATATTTAACAGATTATCCATTTTCCTGCCCCTCCTTTCTAATTAACTCAAAAACAGTTTCGTTTGACTCAGGTTTAAGAATTCGGTAATGATTGTTTTCAATCGCCTCATCAAAGTGGCAAACCGCTTTATAGGCACAAAATTTACATGGGGTTTTATCCTTCAATTTATATGGAGCAATGTCAACATTTCCATCGATAATTTCATTACCTGTCTTTACATAGAGATCCCTTACATAATGACGTAAATCCTCAAATTCGTTCATGCTTGCTACTTTTGAATTTTTCGTTAAGGTTCCATCCTGCTTGATACCAGCAGCAATGATATGCGAATTACCCGATTCAAGGGATTGATCCATTAGTCTGATGACATTTTGATCACTCAGCATTAATCCCTTCATTTTAAATTTCTTCAGCAGCTCGTTTTCAATTTGTTCGAGTGTCAGTATCTTCGAAGAATCTATAATCGGATTGTGTACATGAAAGTAAAGAACACCTGCTGGGGTTGCTTCCATCTCAACCAATTCATTTGAATAGGTCATAATAATATCGAGATACGTCAGCATCTGCAGGGAAAGACCAAAGTAAACCTCACTTAAGTTTAAGTCCTTTTCACTGGATTTATAATCAACTACCCGCAAATAGACACTATTCTGTTCATCAACCGCTTTATCAACACGGTCAATCCGTCCAACAAGCTCCATTTTTTTGCCATTTTTCAAATTAAAAGATAATGGCGGCAGTTTGCCTTTAGGCCCAAAAGCCAGTTCCAATTCAATTGGTGAAAAACCGCTTAATTTGGCATGTTCACTTAAAACATAGGATGCTCTTGTAATGATTTGCTCCAGCTTCCGCTTAATATAATGATGTCTCGCTGAACTTAATAGGATTTCATTCTGTAATTTGGGTGCTAACATATTTACTGCTTGTTTGGCAAGAGCTTCACATTGTGCCCTCGTTAGATTTGCCCAGGAAATATTCTGCTCATTCACGATCTCAGCGATATGCTTCAGTGCACCGTGAAACAATTCGCCAATGTCAGGAGCTTCCAAACGGAAGATCTGCCTTTCATGAAGCTTTAAACCATGGCGGGCATAATGGGAAAACGGGCAGCCATTATACAGTTCCATTCTTGAAACACTGGCTTGGATTGAGTCACCATATAATTCATCTGCAACCTCTTTTGTGATCCTCATTGTTTGATTTTGGTAGAACAAACTTGAAAGGACCTTTTCTGCCTTTTTCTTTTCTGCTCCATTTAAATAATGATGATAAACATCCCACCAGAAATCATTTACCGGATAGTTTCTCTTTTTCATTTGCAGCTGACTTGTCAAATAAGACAAGGTGACCGTTGGGTTCGTAATAAAATTCAGTTGCTCGCTCTCTGACAACTCGGCAGGATCGTTTTCATAAAAAAACGCTTGGTGGTTTGGAAGCAGATCCTCGATTCTTTTTACATATGATGAAGGAATTAATGCTTTACCTTCATCGTTTGCAAGAGGGTAACTCAGATAAAGGATGTCTGAACCTGTCGTAAATGCCTTATAAGCCAGAAAGTTCTCATCAAGCAAACGTGTCCGGCTGGCGGGTGCCACCTTCATCCCTGCCAGTAATAATGTTTCACGGTCTTCATCCGCTAATATTCCATCGTCTGACATTTTTGCAGGAAGAACCCCTTCATTCAAACCGATGACAAATGCAGCCTTTATTTCTGAGAGTCTCGATTTTTCCAGATCTGCAATAATGACCTGATCCAAGGATGGAGGGATGAGCGAGAAATTTAAGGAATCAAACCCAGCCTCCAGAATAGATGTGAATTGTTTAACTGCTATTTTTTCTTCTCCAAGAATTTCAACATACTGATCTAAAAGATCAATAACGGCATTCCAAACTTGGTCATGCTCCCGAACCTTTACGAGATTTCCATTTTTCTCTGACTCAAACTTCCATTTTTCAAGCTTAGCGGGGATTTCTAATTCTTCTAAATATAGATAGACAGCTTCGCAGAGCTTTTGCCCGCAATCGGCCCGTTTCAAGCGCCGTGAAAGTCTTGAAATTGGTGCAGTAATCATTAATCTTAATTCATTAATTTCCTGCTCCACTTTTTTATCAGCATCCGTTTGAATGGCTTCATCAAATTCCAATCCTCTGACTCTTCGATATCCCCAGCGGTCCTTTCTTGTCCATCTATCGCCTTTTATTCCATATGCGAGTACATAGTTTTCAAGCTTATCCATCTTTTCGCGTAAACGGACGGGATCTTCCTGAAGCGGAAACAACAAATCTGTCTTGACCGCGCGAAAAACCGGTTCATACCGCCAATAACCGGTAACAACTTCAAGGCTTGAGCGAATAAATTCTATTAGCGGGTGATTAAGCATCGTTCGTTTTTGATCAATAAAATAAGGAATAGCATAATCAGTAAAAACTGGTTCGACGATTTCATGATAGTCCTTGCCGTTACGGATTAACACCGCTATATCACGATAACGGTACCCTTTTTTTCTGACTAATTCAAAAATCTCTCTGGAAATTCCTTCAATTTCTGCTCTTCTGTTCACAGCCTGACCAATATGAACTGCAGATTGTCCCGAAAAAGGAACAACAGGGAGAGTATCAAATTTTGCCTCTAAATGTTCTAAAGATGGCTCGTTGATCCATTTTTTCGTTTCTTTTAAATGAATAGGCGCCTCAATCTGAATCCCTTCATTTCTTGCTAATTCGGCAATGGTATAGCAAGCCCCCCCTGATAATCGAAATAAATCAAGTTCGTCTGGGGCAGATGTAGAAAATAGTTTTTCCGTTGTGAAAGAGATGGTGACCCTATTACAATTCTTTAACAATTCGGAGATGACCCGATATTCTTGGGGTGTAAAGCTATAAAAACCATCGATATAGATTTCGGCATTTTTAAGATATTTTGAGGATGATGCTTTTTCAGCTAAAAGGCGAAAATAATCCTCCGAATCAATGTACTTACCTAAGAGTGCTTCTTCAAAGTTTTTGTAGATCATTTCTAAATCATGAAGCTTATCTTGCAGTGCTTTTGAGGCTCCAGCCAATGCCCCTTCTTGTGTTAATTCCTCTGGACTAATACAATAGCGTTTAAATTCAACCATCATTTGTTCAACCTGCTGAATAAAACCGCTCTTATCTGCTGCTTTTTGGAAAAGCCTCAACTGTTCTTTTTGCTCTTCAATAATTTTGCGAATAAGCATACTAATTCCAACACTGCTAATATGATAACGGCTAATTCCGCCAGTTTCTTGTAAAATTCTCCACGCTAATCGGGAAAAGCTATAAACCTGTGCACGAATCATCCCGCCGAGAGCCGGGTCTGTTGAAAGTCGATATTCCGATAGGAATGTCATCTGTTCAGGAACAATATAAATAATTGGTGCACCTTCGGGATTTTCTGCAAGCCTGCTTGAGATTTCCTCAAGAAACATCGCGGTTTTCCCGCTGCCCGATCGTCCTACTACCATTCGTAACGACATATTTTAAACCTCACTCTCCTAATTCCTAGCAGATTCTTTACCTCTCATTCTATCACAAAAGGGGCACAAATGTTTGTAACCATTATTAATTTCCAAGGATATTACAAAAGGAGCACAGTTTGGATGTGCTCCCCTTACTCGATAAGATAAGAATTGTCCAGCTTCGACGCACAGGATGTGCTAGTGCCGACGTTGCCGCCAGGACGGCGGCGCTTTTAGTCGGCCAGCTCCCAGCGACTAGTGTACTTCGCCCACCTCCCTACGATAAGTCAACATCGAATCGCTAACGCTCTTCGTGTTTCCTTTATCTCAGTCGCTGAGCTCCAGTCCATACGTCGCTAAACGGTCGCTTCCGCTTTTCTTTTAAAAATGTACATTCACTTCATTTAAAGGCCAGTATCTTAAATCTACTTTACCTACGACTTGTTTAGTAGAAACAAAGCCAAAATAGCGGCTATCCCAGCTTCCTGGACGATTATCACCGAGGACAAATAACATCCCACTTGGAACTGTTCTTTTACCAGTTAACTCCTCTAACGTAAAATCACTTGTAAACTTTACGCCTGGATTCTTTTTCTTGTAAACATCTAAGAAAGGTTCCGCTACCTTTTTACCATTTATATATAGCTGATCGTTTTGATAAGCAATTGTATCACCGGGCATGCCTATTATTCGTTTCACATAATCCTCTTTTTTATTCGCATGAAAAACAATGACATCAAACCGATCCAGTTCACTAACTTGGTAACCAATTTTGTTGACAACCACTTTATTTCCCTCTTGCAATGTAGGCATCATCGATTGACCTTCAACTACATAATTTGAAAAGAAAAATGTTCGAATAAAAGTAAAAATAATAATACCAATCCCTATTGCCTTAACCCACTCGAGACCTTCTTTTTTCCATTCATCCCTCACAAGAAACTCCTCCATTTGCTACCCTCTACTTCTATCTATTTCTCCATTTTGAACGTTTTCAAATCTCTTATTCAAGCTTACTTCGATTCTTCTGCCAAATTACCTAAGAACGGAAATAATAATAGATACAATTACCGATCGTAAAGGTTTTATCATTAAGGAATGAAACTATAGGGGGACTTGCCCCCTTTTTTTGCTACTGTGACACAAATTGATTGAATGCCTGTTTATTTTTCTCGAGGTCGATTGCTAACACATCCCCTTCCCCTTTTATCTTCGGCTCGGTAAAACTGTTATCAACAGGAATTCTCATGGTTGCTACATTCCCTTTACTTTTGGTTAAAAAATCCTTCGCCATGAATAACATATCAGTCGTTTTCATATTTGTATTGATATACGGCTTTACCACCCCTATTAACTTAGGGAGTTTAGGAATCGTTTCAAATCCAATTAATTGTTCTCCTATTAATTTTAGCGCCTTCTGCTGCCGTTCTACCCTGCCAAAATCCCCCACTGCATCATGGCGAAAACGAACATAACTTAGCATTTGCTGGCCATTTAATCTCTGCAGTCCCGGCTCCAATGGAGTTTCAACATATGCTGACATTTTCTTTTCTACATTTACTTCGACACCATTGGGAAAGGCTTCATCAATTAACTGAACAAATCCCTGGAAGTCAACAATCGCATAGTACTGCAGATCCATTCCAAAGTTTTGTTTTAGTGTTTGCCGCATTAGTTCGGGCCCTCCATAGGCAAACGCAGAATTAATTTTGTGTTTACCATGTCCGGGAATCGGCACATAACAATCCCGCATAATTGATGTTAGTTTAAACGTGTTTCTAGTTTCGTTGTAAGAAGCGACCATAATGGTATCAGAGCGTGAATTTTGAAAATCCTTTTCCCTTGAGTCACTGCCCAATAATAAAATATTGGTATCTCCGTACTCATCCTTTTTACCCTCAAATTTGTAAACCACTTGAGATTTTTTTTCTACCTTCTTTATTGATTGGGAAACTCCTTCTTCATACTGGAAGTAGGCGTAAGCAATCGTTGCGAAAACAAGCAAGAGCAAAGTAAGCAGAACTGCTACCCATTTCCTGTTTTTCTTTTTTTGTTTTCGTTCGTCTCTCATACCGCAATCCATCCATTCAACAAGAATATTTTAAGGTACTCTGTTTTTACTATTAAAGATTAGTTTTCCCCGACATTTCACTTCTATAAAAAAACTTTCTCATACATCCCTTAATTTTTGCAACAAAAAAACCGCTAACCCACTTAAGTTTTGCGGCTTTTTTCATTATTTTCCCTTCGAACGAGCATAATACAATTTGTTAGCGGCAGTTGCATTTTACCCTTCTTTTTTGTATGATAAAAGCAAACATATGTTCCTTATTACTTATGAAAGAAAGGAGCTGCCCGGAAGATGACAAAGATTCCAGAGGATGACCGCAATATCATGGAAAAAGCTATTTACCTTCCAATGCTTTTAATCGTCTTAAATCGAGATTTATCCGTAGTGAAAAACAGTCCATTTAAATTAAAGAAACCATACGAAGAATTAATTGAGGAAACAATCAAAACCATTCAGAGGGAATTAGCAGAAGTGAAAAAATATATGAAAACAAACAACCTTCAAGTGTTAGAGACGAATCGGGACGATGCTTTTACAATGTATATGTTTTTATACAAAGGTTATGAAGAGCATCATAATTACTTTAATCCAAGAATTCGCAACAAAGTTCAAGAATTAATGGGAATTTATTTTTTCAAAAAACATCCGTCCCGCTTGAGATAATTACTAGCTTTGATGAGGCCCAAATAAATTTTCCACACCATATTCCCGCGATGGCTCTGAAGCTTCAATCATTTTTGCTCTGTTCATTAAATAAAAGGATTTTCTTTCCATCTGACCACTTCTCTGCATAAGCGTAGTTTTTAACAAAGCCGTTCTTAACATCTGATTTGAAAACGAGCTGCGTGAAACCGGTAAAATAAATGATTGCTTATTTTGAAAAATAACCCTTGTTTGACGGGAGTCTATACGGTGATAATCCATAATATGTTCATGGGAAATCCAAATGCACTCAGAACGAGTGGGCGAAGTAGTTGGGAAAAAATAAATGAAATTAGTCGGGTCAATAACAATCGGTACCTTGTGTGTGATCCCTATCAACTGCTTTGTACCGTCTTTTCTGCCCTCAAAGCTGCTGGAAAAATACTCACAGCTCTTTTTAATAATATCGAGCGGCTTAAAAGGAGATAGATATTCATCTTCCAGTTCATATATTTCTGAATACACCTTACTTCCATATATAACTGGTTTAATGAACATTGTATACGGATTAACCTCATACTCTTCTATCTGTCTTTCCTTCATTTATTTCATCTCCTTTAACACATTTTTTTCATCATATCATTTTTAAGATTCAATTAATTGAATGATTAAAATTGTTGCGAAATTATTCATAAAATTTTATCAACTCCTAATTTCAGAATTTTTTTAATATTTATTGATTTTATAAAGAAAACTCCATATAATATTAAAAAGCCACAGAGGTGATTTTCTTGAAGGATAAATCCTACACGGAATTAATGAAAATCAGTGCGATGAACCGCAGTCAGGCGCAAGAGAATTTTATTCAAAACCTGTACATCGAGATGCTTCTGGTGGAAATTCAACTAAACTCAGAAAAAGAAAAATTAGTTAAAAAAATTGACAAAGCCATTGATAATAATGATAAAGAAACATTCTTGCTTTTATCCAAAAAATTTATCGAACTTACCAAACGATTTGGATTATAACAGCAGCAAAGGCCAGGATCTCTAAGGAGTTCCTGGCCTTTTCATTTTCTTTATTGGCGATGTTTTACTTCGTATTCTTCAAGCATGGCAATTCGCTCAAGCATGGTTGGGTGGTCATAGCGAAAGATTTTAACCAAAAGCGGTGGATTTACCTGACTTAGCCCAGAACGAGTAAGCTCCTGAAATGAACTAATGGCATCTGCCGGATCTTTTGTCATATTAATCGCATAACGATCAGCCCTGGATTCTTCGTAACGGGATGCAAGGTTCGTTAAAGGGCTTGAAGCAAACAAAAGAACGGAAATAATTAGTAAAAACAAGGGCAGCGAGCGGATATCTCTGACATCTGATATCTTTAATTCCTTGCCCCACCGCTTTACGGCCCAGTTCATGATTCGATAGGTTAAATATAAACCAATAAGTGATAACAGCAAATATCCCGCAATTCCAAAGTAAATATGCTTTTCCACATAATGGCACATTTCGTGAGCCATTATAAATAAAATTTGTTTATCCGAAAGCCGGTCCAAGGTTGTGTCCCACAAAACAATCCTTGCATTTGAACCAATCCCTGTTACGTAGGCATTCATCGAGTTTGTTTTTTCTGCCATATTCACTTCATATACATGGTTAGCCGGGATATGTGCTTTATTGGCCATTGTAAGTATTTTCGTTTCAAGTTCCTTGTTTTTTAATGGATAAAAATCATTATATAAAGGGTCAATGACCACTGGCTGCAAAAACATCATGAAAATGGTAAACGGGACAGACAAGAGCCATGCATACAACCACCAGCGTTTTTTACTTTTTTTCATTACCCAATACAAAATGGGGACAATGATCAGCATTGTTCCATAATTCACCCAAAAATCAATAAGCTCATCCTTCATCCAGGAAGGAAAAGTTTGCGTGGAAATATGGTACATCTTTGATAATGAATAACTAATATAGTTCAGTGGAAATGTTGCGATAAAAGCAAAAAAGGAAAGCCAAATCACGTAAATAGCAACTTGCAAAAATTTATATTTTGTTGAACCCTCTGCCCAGCGTTTAAAAATTTTCGAAAGGCCAAATAGTAGAATGAGCAGATAAAAAAGCCATTCAAATGGTGTAGATAAAAAAAACAATAAGTTTTTTATTTTGGAATATTCCTCACTTAGCATTAATTCTCTGCCATTCAAAAAGGTGGCCGGATCCGCTTTTGTTCCTTGATATTCAAATGGTAGGCTGGTATGTGCAAAATAGAATAAATACCAATAAAAAAATAATCCATATAGTACATAGGCTAAAACTGCATATACGCCCATTTTTCTAGCCATGAGTTGTCCCCCTTTTTGTACAAGGTCTCTATATTAGTTTAGTTAAAATGCCCCTATTTAGAACAAAAAATAAAAAAAAGCCGGAAATAAGCCGACTTAAAATATAGAGGAATACAGAGACAAAGCAGCAATAGATCCTAATACAACAATAATAACATTGCCCTTAAAAAAGCGGTAATAAATGCAACCGCTACACTACCGTGCCCTATAAAAAAGGCACGCTGATCAATCAGCAGTGCCTTTAAAGCTTCAATAGATTAAATCAAGAAATTCTTCATTGGAGACTTTTCCAAAATAATGTGTTGTATCCATGTCGGCTAATGCTTTTTCCAATTCACTTCTCTCATAGCGGACAGACTGGAGTTTGATTTCAATATCACTTACATCTCCCACACCAAAGAAGTCCCCATATATTTTGCAATTTTCAATGATCCCTTTATTAACCTCAAGCCGAACATCTATTTGTCCAACAGGAAAACGATGCGAATGCTGTAAATTAAATTTAGGTGATTTGCCGTAATTCCATTCCCAATTCTGATAACGTTCTTTTGAAAGTTGATTGATTTTCTCCCAGTCTTCATCTGTTAGCTTATATTCAGGGATGTCATCTTGACCTTCAAAAATACTTTTTAATAATAATGAGCGAAATTCTTCGATGGTAATTTGCTCTGATAAAAATTCAGATATATTCGCAACCCGACTGCGGACAGACTTAATTCCTTTTGATTCGATTTTATCTTTTTTTACCTTAAGCGCTGATGCAACATTCTCCATTTCAGAGTTCAGTAACAGTGTCCCATGGCTAAACATTCTGCCGCCGGTTGAAAATTGGGCATTGCCGGAAATTTTCCTTCCTTCAACTTCAATATCGTTTCTGCCGCTTAACTCGGCATTTACTCCCAATTTTTTAAGTGCAGCAGTAACCGGTTCGGTGAATTTGCGGAAATTATGAAAGCTTTCCCCATCATCCTTTGTTATAAAGCTAAAATTCAAATTTCCAAGGTCGTGATAGACAGCACCGCCTCCAGAAAGACGACGGACAACATGAATCCCATTTTTCTCCACATACTCTGTATTTATCTCTTCAATGGTATTTTGATTTCTTCCAATAATGATGGAAGGTTCATTTATGTAAAATAAAAGATAAGTTTCATTTATATCTAGATTTTTCAGAGCGTATTCCTCAATAGCTAAGTTAATTCGAGGATCGGTTATGCCTGTATTATCTATAAACAACATAGTTTCTTTTCTCCTTTATAGTGAAATGGTCAGAAACTCTTCCGCCATCTTTATTATACCAGTATATCTTCTGGATGCCTCATTTATTAACTCTTGTGTGTTGCCATAATGCGGCAGATGGGTAAGACACAACTGTTTAACAAGTGCCTTTTGAGCAAGTTCCCCTGCTTCAAGGCTCGTCATATGTCCAGCTTGTTTTCCATTTTGATTTCCATAGAAATTACATTCACACAATAATAAATCAGCAGTTTTACAAAAATCAATCAGCTCATTTTTATAAGATCCGTCACCGGTGTAGATAAACACTTTTCCCTCCGCCTCAATTCTCATGGCATAGCAAGGCACAGGATGGTCCGTTTTTAAAAAGTGAATTTGAAATGGCCCGACTGAAAGACTTGCAGCAGGATCAAATGGTACTCCTTTTGTAATCTCTTTATAGGTAAGCTTCGTAAATTCATTTTGATTATAATGATGCCCATAAATAGGTAATGCGACCATCTTCTTACCGAGGAGACCTTGGATCAGTCTGGCATGCTGCAGCACACCAATATCGGCAATATGATCAGGATGATAGTGTGACAGTATTACTGCATCAAGCTCCTCCGGCTGCAACACATTCTGGAGTTTGGAAAGAATACCGCTGCCACAATCGAGTAACAGATTAAACCCATTATGTTCCAGCAAATAACCTGAACTGGCCCCGTTTAATTTCGGATAGCCTCCCCAAAATCCAATAACTGTAAGTTTCATTAAATTTACCTCCCGTATCATTAATATACTCAAAATTTGTCACTTTTTCAGATTTTTTGCAAGTGTACAACAACAATAGGTTGACTACCTACCACTGTTATACTACAATAAGTATGTCAATGAAGAACATTTATTGTATGTAATAGCGGTAACTTCCCTTCCCTGTTACGACAGCTATTCATACATCCCTTCCTCAAAAGTTTTTTATATTGTGATACCAGCCTTTGTGAGGCTGGTCTTTTTTTTAATATTAACAAAATTGTTATAAATGCTTTCAAAAATTTCTTAATTTTATATGTAAAATGAATGTAGTTTCAAAAAAGAGAGGATGTGAGTTATGGAAGTAGTTAAGCAAAGGTCCGCTTCGCATGAGCTAAGTGTTATGCGATCTTTAAACACGCGAACAGATTTATCCGATGATGAAAAAAACCACTATTTTAAACTAGAAAAAGGCTATCAAGGCGAAGTAATGTTTGATCAATTAACAGCAGAAATACAAAATGATATCTTGGTGATCAACGATTTATGCCTTGAATTTAGCAATACCATTTTCCAAATTGATACATTAATCATTTCCCCAAAAAACATTTACCTTTTTGAAATAAAAAACTATAAAGGTGATTATATTTATGAATCGGAGAATTTCAAATTGGTTTTATCCAAGAAGGAAATTCTAAATCCTCTAAGCCAATTAAATCGATGCCGAAACTTACTTCAAGAATTACTCCGATGCCTACATATTCAACTGCCCCTTGAAGGTTACCTTGTCTTTATTAACCCTGAATTCACCTTATACCAAGCCCCCTTGAATGAACAGATCATTTACCCAACACAACTAAACCATTTAATGAACACACTAAATCAGAAACCGTCAAAATTAACTGACTGGCACCGAAAAATAGCTATTCAATTAATCTCAATGCATCATTTAAAAAATCCAAATGCCAAAATACCGCGATATGAATATGGACTGCTAAAAAAAGGTCCTATCTGCTCTCATTGTTTCTCTTTTATGTCCTTTGATGGAGATAAGAAAGCATTTTGTGAAAAGTGCGATTACGAAGAACATATAGATTCCGCCATTTTACGATCCGTGGAAGAATTGAAGCTGCTTTTTCCTGATAAAAAAATTACTACGAATTTGGTATATGATTGGTGTGGGGGGATTGGGTCTATGAAGAAGATTGGTAGGATTTTAAAACAAAATTATCAAATGTTGGGGTTTGGTCAATGGACATATTATGAGTAATAGCCCGCGGTTTTATTGGCTACCTTGGTAGCTGATTTTTCTTCTTCTTGGTCGTCAATAAGCTCGATTGGCTACCCTAGTTGCAATTTTTTTATCTACTTGGTCGTCAATAAGCTCTGTTGGCTACCCTGGATGATATTTTTTCTTCTGCTCGGTCGTCAATAGGCTCGATTGGCTACCTTAATAGCTATTTTTTCTTCTGCTCGGTCGTCAATAAATTCTATTGGCTACCTTGCCAGCTGTTTTTTCATCTGCTCAGTCGTCAATAAATTAAAATTGGCCGCATCGGATGCTGTCCCCTTCCTTCTCGGGCATCGAT
>JAUZQA010000139.1 GCA_030705665.1 Bacillota bacterium | reverse complement strand
TTTGTTAAGATGTAGTTTGTTGTCCCATTCACAATCCCCATCATTTTCGTAACCCTGTCAGAAGCCAGGCCATCGACGAGACTTCTCAGGATTGGAATTCCGCCGGCAACGCTTGCTTCATAGAAAAGATCACAGCCATTTTCCGAGGCAACCCTTAATAGCTCTGAACCATGTAATGCCATTAAATCCTTATTGGCAGTAACAACATGCTTCCCACTCATTAGAGCCTTTAGTAAATAATCTTTTGTTACCCCTGTTCCACCCATCACTTCAATGACAACATCGATATCTGGATCATCCAAAATATCCTCAGCAACAGTTGTCAATTTACTCGTCTCCAATTCAATGCTTCTTGATTTATTCAAGTTTTTCACTAGAATTTTTTTTATGACAACAGGACAGCCTACCTGATGCATCAATTTATCTTGATGGTCGTTGATAATTTTCACAACCCCTGTGCCTACAGTGCCTAATCCCAGTAATCCAATAGATATAGTCTTCACAAAATCTCCTCCAAACCTTGTCTATCCAGAACGAACAATTGTGTATATATAGTAGACATTATATGACTCTCTTCCTTTTTTTTCAATAGGTAATTTCACTAAAAGCGTCTATATTATACTAAACTAAAGGATTTTCCCTGCTTTAACATGCTTTGATTGTTTAAAATGCCACGTACCCTATTTACAATGCTTATTTTTCACGTGTAGAATATTTTTCGAAATATAAATATATTATAATAAATTGAGAAATATTCCACAAATTAAAAAAGATACCCGTCAAGGTCTGAATGGTTCTATACTAGTTTTGTAGTTTTAAAAATTCGACAGTAAAAATGCCTGGCACACAGATAGATCCAAGTACCTCCTTTATCTGTTAGGAGGGACGTTTTTTTAAAATCCTGTATGGGTTTTGGCATTCGATAATAGAATTTACATGTATATAAAATTGGCTAAAGTTTAGGGGAGGAAAGTTTCTGCATGTATAAAGTATTAGTAACAGACGGAATCAGTGATTCTGGCTTAAAAAGTCTTTATAATCATCCAAATTTTGTTGTGGAGCGGCAGCCAACATTACCGATTGAAAAATTGACAAAGATCATTGGTAAGTATGATGCCCTCATTGTCCGCAGTCAAACGAAGGTGACTAGCGAGCTTCTGGAGAATGCGGACCGGCTTCATGTCATTGCCAGGGCAGGAGTTGGTGTTGACAATATTGACGTCAATGCTGCAACCAAAAAAGGAATTATCGTAATTAACGCGCCGGGGGCCAATACGATTGCCGCCACCGAGCACACATTGGCCATGATGCTTGCCCTTGCCAGAAAAATTCCTCAGGCCTACAAAGTAACCGTTAGCGGGGTATGGGACCGTAACTCCTTTAAGGGCGTTGAATTATACAAAAAGAACCTTGGCATTATTGGAATGGGAAAAATCGGAACAGAAGTAGCGAAACGGGCGAAAAGCTTTGGCATGAATATTTTAGGATACGATCCCTATCTTTCTTCGGAACGAGCAAAAAAAATGGGGATTACTAAAGCAAACTTAGACACGATTGCACGTGAATCTGACTTTATAACGATTCATACTCCATTAACAAACGAAACAAGAAACTTAATTAATGAAGCTTACCTGACAAAAACAAAAAAAGGGGTTCGCTTCGTCAACTGTGCCCGCGGGGGAATCATTGATGAACAAGCATTGGTCAAAGCCATTGAGTCCGGGCATGTCGCTGGTGCGGCACTTGATGTTTTCTCGAAGGAACCTGTCGCAGACCCGGAAATACTTGAAAATCCCAATATCATCGTGACACCGCACCTTGGGGCCTCAACCGTTGAAGCACAAGAAAAGGTAGCACAAGAGGTAAGTGCCGAAATCATCGATATTTTTGAAACACAGTCGGTCACCAATGCTGTCAATATGCCGCAAATGTCTGGCGAGACCCAGCAAAAAATGAAGCCTTATTTACTGCTTGGTGAACAGATTGGGCAGCTCGTCGTTCCTTTATTGAAAAAAGCACCGAAGAAAATTGAAATCAATTATTTCGGTGAATTAATTGAAGAAGATACCGATTTATTAACACGGACGATGGTAAAAGGGGTCTTATCCCATCACTTAAGTGATTCTGTCAATCTCATTAATGCATTTCATCTCTTGAAAGAGCAGGGAGTATCCTACAATGTCCAAAAAAATGCTTCCAATATTGGGTTTGCAAATTATATGGAATTGACAGTTGCAAATGGGGATGGCACTGCCAGCATTGGAGCCACAGTCCTTAATGGCTATGGAGCAAGAATCGTCAAAATGAATAACTATCGGATCGATGTAAGACCTGAAAAATTTATGTTGTATATTAAACATCAAGATATTCCAGGGATGATTGGCAAAGTGGGATCCTTGCTAGGAGATTATCAAATTAACATTGGTACAATGCAAGTAGGAAGAACAATTGTTGGCGGTGAAGCATTGATGGTGTTAACCCTTGATAAAACATTAGATGCAGAAGTGATAAACGCTCTTTCCAAAATCAAAGGCTTAGAGGAAGCACAAATTCTCGAGTTAGAAAATGCCGATTCAGAATTTCCAAATAAGTAGATTATTTCCTTAGATCCAAATACCATTCAGGAAAAAACCTTCCAACCGAAATTGGAAGGTTTTTTCTTATTTGTAATTATCTTTGTAGTTATTTAATAAAATTAGCAGTTATGGAAGATATTAAAGGTTAGGAAGGTTCATCCACTTTTTACAGTGATACCACTCCAGTACCAATTTTCGAGAGGAATTACGGAAATATGAATTTGTTTCGGTCATCTAAAAAAAATATCAAAGAAAAAATAAAAAAAGGTTTCGAAAAAGAAGAACCTTTATCTTCCGAATTCTTTACTGGTATATTTTCTCAGGATCTGCAAAGGATTCAAGAGACATTTGAAAAAAGCTCTGACATCGTCGTAAGGACATTTACGATCGGCCTTGACACATCTATTCATGCTGCAATCATTTACACAGACGGTTTGGCTGATTCAACGGTCATCCAAAACTTTATTCTTGAATCTCTGATGATAGATAGCAATCAAAAAGGCTCCGAAACGATCCATTATCCTCGGAATACCATCAATCAACGCGTAAAAGATAGTATTCTGACCGTTGGGAAAATTACTGATATTAAAGACTTTGAAACATTATTCACTGATGTTTTATCTGGAAATACTGTCATCTTAATAGAAGGATTTTGCGAAGCGATCTCGGCTTCAACAGCCGGATGGGAAGATCGGGGAGTCTCAGAGCCTACTTCACAAACAGTTGTACGAGGACCTCGTGAGGGCTTTTCGGAAAATCTCCGTACAAATACTGCTTTAGTGCGAAGAAAAATTAAAGACTCAAATCTTTATTGCGAACAAAAACAGATAGGCAAAGTAACAAAAACGAGTATTGCCATTATGTATATAAATGGAATTGTGAATGACAAAGTTGTTAAAGAGGTACATCATCGTTTAGACAAAATTGATATTGGCGGGATCTTGGAAAGTGGATATATTGAGGAATTGATACAGGATGATGCCTTTACTCCTTTTCCAACTATATTTAACTCTGAACGTCCTGATGTTGTTGCAGCTTGTCTTCTTGAAGGCAGGGTCGCGATTCTTGTGGACGGAACACCCTTTGTTCTAGTTGTTCCCTCATTATTTATCCAAAACTTTCAAGTTCCTGAAGATTATTACCAGCGTGCCGATATTTCGAGCCTTTTGAGATTATTGCGGGTGATTTGTTTTTTAATCGCTTTACTGGGGCCATCTTTTTATATCGCTGTGACTACTTACCATCAGGAGATGCTGCCAACGTCACTTTTAATAAGCTTAGCTGCACAGCGTGAAGGCGTACCATTCCCGGCATTTGTTGAAGCGGTCATGATGGAGGTTGCTTTTGAAATCCTCCGTGAGGCAGGAATACGTATGCCTAGGGCAGTTGGTCAAGCGGTTTCCATTGTTGGAGCATTAGTTCTCGGCCAAGCTGCCGTTGAAGCTGGAATTGTCTCGGCTTCCATGGTCATTGTTGTCTCACTGACAGCGATTGCTAATTTTGTTTTTCCAGCCTATAATATGGCCATTTCAATTCGAATGCTCCGTTTTGGAATGATGTTGCTGGCTGCTTCGTTTGGACTTTATGGGATTACCGTAGGAATTTTAGCCCTTTTATTGCATTTAAACTCTTTACGCTCATTTGGCATTCCCTACATGGCTCCGATGAGTCCACTAATCCCAGATGACCTAAAAGATACAGTTATCCGTTTCCCACAATGGGCTTTATTTAGTCGCCCACGATTGATTAGTCAAAAAAATATAAACCGTCAAGCAAGCCCATCTGCTTCTAGACCGGAACCCGGAAAGTAGTCTATTTGAAAAGGTGAAATAGGATGAAAACCTTACCTTTATTCCTAATTACTATTATTCTCATCCCAATTCTTACTGGATGTTGGAACAGAAGAGAACTGAATGAACTTGCCTTAGTTGTAGCAATGTCAATTGATAAATCCGGAAATCAATATTCGATCTCTGCACAAGTGGTTGACCCGGGTGAAGTTTCTGTTAGCGCGAGGGGCGGCGGCAGGGCCCCCGTTACAACTTATGATGAAAAAGGAAAGCATCTTTTTGAAGCTGTCCGCAGGATGACAACCGTTTCGCCAAGAAAACTTTATTGGTCCCATCTGCAAATGCTTGTCATTAGTGAGGAAGTTGCCAAAGATGGTCTAAATAACATATTGGATTTTTTCACGAGGGATAACGAATTTCGCAAGGATTTTTATATCGTAGTCGCTAAAAACATCCAGGCCAAAGAAATCCTTAGAAATTTAACATCTATTGAAAAAATACCCGCCCATAAAATGCGCTCCTCCCTCGAGACATCTGAGAGAGCATGGGCACCAACAGTCGCAATCCAATTAGACGAACTTATTTCCGCTTTAACAAGCGATGGAATCAACCCCATTCTTACAGGAATATCCATTCATGGAAATGGCCCAAAAGGAGAGTCCGTCGAAAATGTCCAGAGAATTCAACCATTTGCCCGTCTTAAATATAAAAACATTGCGGTATTTAAGAAAGATAAATTAATTGGCTGGTTAAATGAAAATGAGAGTAAAGGTTACAACTATATCATGAATAATGTCCGCAGCACCGTTGGTCATATACCTTGTGAAAAAAAGGGAGAATTGGTCGTAGAAATTATTCGTTCCAAAACAAAGATTAAAGGTAAGGTTGTAAATGGAAAGCCTAAAATAGATATTTTGGTTTCATCGGAAGCAAATATTGGCGAGGTTTCTTGTCACGTTGATTTGACAAAGCCGGATGCCATCACCCAATTGGAAAAAAGCACTGATAAAGTGAATGTTGATACTGTCAAAAACGCTATTAACAAAGCCAAAGAACTGGGTGTCGACGTATTTGGCTTTGGTGAAGTAATCCATCGTGCAGACCCTAAAGCATGGAAAAGCCTAAAAAACAATTGGGACGAAGAATTTGTTCAAATCCCGGTTACCGTACACTCGGAATTTAAAATTAGACGAACAGGTGCAGTCAATCAATCATTTTTACAACAGGAAAAGGAGTAAATGATTTGATAGCTTCTCTTGGAATTATTTTAATTGCTGTATTAATCACTCTTTTTGAATTGCCGAAAATGATAAAAAAAAAATTAATAAAAGAAAGTGTCATTTTTTGTATACTCCTATCGATAGGAACTTGTTTTCCTGTTCTAATGTCACTTGGAGTCCAGCTACCGAATCCGCTTGATTGGATTATTCTATTTATTAAACCTCTAGCCAATATGTTTGGTGAACTTCTAAAATAGGTGGAGGCAACAAAATGTTAGAAAAAGGTAAAATATCCCATACCCAGTTATTTATTTTAGTCATGACGTTTGAAATTGGGACCTCTATCTTATTGGCTCCCTTTTTAATGGTAGCAACTGCTAAACAGGATGCTTGGATCAGTGTTCTGATTGGACTCTCTGTTGGCTTACTATTGGTACTAATCCATGCAACGCTTGTAAAGCGTTATGCAAAACTCACCTTAATTGAAATGAGTGTACAGGTTCTCGGAAAATGGACTGGTAAAGCTGTGTCATTCCTGTTTTTTTTCTACTTTTTAATTCTGACTGCAGGGCTGCTGCGTATCATCGGAGACTTCATTACTACACATATTATGCCGGAAACACCCATTCTCGCAATTGAAATTACATTTATGCTAATTGTCATATATGGGACCCGTCTCGGGCTTGAAGTATTTTCTCGGACTTCTGAAATTGTACTTCCATGGATTATGATGTTTTTTTTCCTTTTAGTTTTCATGCTTCTCCCTGAAATACAACTTAAAAATTTATTTCCATTAGTAGAAGAAGGAATAAAGCCGGTAATCAAAGCAGCCTTTTTATCACTAGGAGTTCCTTTTGCAGATATAGTTGTATTCTTAATGATTACACCAGCTGTATCGCCTGCAAAGAAACTAGGGAAAGTATTATTTTTCAGTACTTTAACAGGAGGTACGATTATTTTTGTCATTGTCCTAATGGCAATTCTCGTGCTTGGTCCTAATCAAACCACACAATTAAACTATCCGATTTACGTGTTAGCGGAAAGAGTGAATATCGGCAATTTTATTCAAAGAATTGAGGTTTTAGCCGGCGGTATGGTATTTATAGCTATATTCATCAAAACAACAATATCTTTTTATTCCTTGTCCCTTAGCTTTGCCCAAATCTTAAATTTAAAGGAATACAAAATGCTGTCTTTTCCGTTTGCGATGATTGTTATCTTCATTGCAAATATCATGTCACCCAATATTGTCTTTTTCCAAACCTTTCTATCCATTTCATGGACACCTATTGTGTTGATATTTGGAATACTATTGCCACTTCTATTACTTGGAATTGACACTATCAAAATCGGGTTTAATAAGCGAAAGAATAATTTATTAGGAAGCAGGTAACGTCCACATGGAGACTGAAAAGATTAATCCTTTTCAATTATTTTGTCTTATGTTTTTGTTTGAACTTGGCAGCTCGATTGTTGTTGGAGTGGGATTACAAGCGAAACAAGACGCTTGGTTGGCAATCTTGTTGGGAATGGTGAGCAGTCTGCCTTTATTTTTGATTTACAGTTATCTGTTTTATCAATATCCTAACCATTCTCTGACTGGTTATATTAAACAAATTGTTGGGAACTATATTGGCATTCCACTATTACTTATTTATATCTGTTATTTTTTGTATATTGCCGCAAGGGTATTGCGTGATTTTGGAGCCCTGTTAACGACAACTACTTTAGTGGAGACCCCTTTAACCGTAGTAAACGGGGTCATGATCTTATTAATTACCTATGGAATTTATTTAGGTATTGAAGTAATTGGGAGAACGGCCGAAGCCATATTTTTTATTATGATATCTTTAGGTTTTCTGGGCATTTTGTCGAGCGTGTCATCTGATATTATCAAGCCGGAAAACTTGACTCCCTTATTGGAAAATGGCTGGAATCTTATACTCACTACTGTTTACACACAAACCTATACTTTTCCCTTCGGCGAAATGGTTGCTTTTACGATGATTCTCCCCTTTTTAAATAAGCCAAAATTAGGAAAACGTATTGGTCTTTATGCGATCCTGGCAAGCGGGTTAGTCTTAAGCCTAACAATAGCACTGGAAGTTTCGGTCATTGGTATAAATGGTGCAGCTGTTGCTCAGTTTCCATTACTTCAAACCATTGGAAAAGTAAATATCGCAAATTTCATTCAGAGGTTGGATATTATCGTTATTGCGACTTTAATCTTGGGGGTCTTTATAAAAATTACAGTCTTTTTTTACGCAGGATATATAGGTATCCAGGATTTAATACAGCTTAAAAAGAAAAGTCATAAGAATTATTGTCTCCTGCTTCTTTGCAGTTCGATCCTGTTCGCATCGATAAAGATGTCGAGTAACTTTGCGGAACATATTGAGATAGGCTTAAAGTGGGTTCCGATCTATCTTCACTGGCCATTGCAAACTGGAATCCCGTTGATATTATTCCTTATTACACTTCTTAAAAAAGTATTCAGTAAATATAAAACCGGTGCTCCCCACATGAACTCTTAGCAAGCATGGTGAATCATAACTAGGTAAAAAAAGACCAAATCCATAAGATTTGGTCTGCTAGTTAGCATGATAAATTTATATCCTCTCAATTAAATCCTTTACAGCTAATACGTGATCAAGGATATACTCAGCATCGTGTTCTTCGAAGTCACTTCTTGCTTCCTGACCTGATAAACCGGTTAAAACTGCGGCAAAGCGGCAGCCCATTTCTTTAGCGGCCAATAAATCTGCTAATGAATCACCGACAATTAAAACATCCTTTCCATTTTCAATCGGTAACTTTTCATTTATGCATTCTAGCGCAAAATGTTCTTTGCCCCTTAATGCCTTAACATAGGTAAACGGATTTGGTTTGGAGAGAGAAACACCCTTTGGAACGTCCTTCTCTGCACTCGCAACTTCATCTGCCGTGATGATATGATTTTCCTGGAAATATTTAAGCCAATCCAGATGCTTAAATGGCTGGATCGTTTCAAGCGCTGGGCGTCCTGTTCCAATCCCAATGAAGATCCCTTTGTCGATCAAATATTGAAATAGGTCACTCATTTCCTGTGCCGGACATGTTGTCGTTTCATTGGCTAAAAACCCTTTTTTTCCAAGCTGAACGGAAGGTTTTCCTGTTGATGCCATAATGTGTTCGTCCCCAACATACCATTCCTGTGAAGCATGTTCACATACAGACCAGAGTGCACCTTTACCTGAAAAGATCGTCGTTTCTACACCTAATTTTTCAAAAGCAAGAACATTAAGATAGTCCATGAAGCCCTGCTTTGTTTCCGATGACTTCTCGAAATCCTCATTGAATT
>JAUZQA010000138.1 GCA_030705665.1 Bacillota bacterium | reverse complement strand
GAATAGATAAATCGCTGCTGAAATCTGATCGTGGCATCCGTTATCAGCAACACTATGATCTTGGCGGCGGCAAAGGGTGGTCTAACAGTTTTTCGGCGGCGAGCCATCGGCAATTGGGTTGGTCACATGGCGCACATGGGCTTCGTCATTCATATGCGCAACAACGCATGGCGGAATTACAACGCTTAGGGTTCTTTTACGATCAAGCTTTAGGGCTAGTCAGTCAAACCTTGGGCCATTTTCGGCCTGACATCACGGAGGTGTATTTGAGATGAACATATTTTTTTGGATATTAGTTAACCTTGCTGTTCTTGGAATATTAGCTGTTGTGATTTGGCAAATCGTCAATCAAGAATTGCAGACCCAATGGGCAGGTCAAATGCAAAAACTCAAAACTGCCCATCAACTTTTTGAAGAGCAAAAACAATTCTGGGAGCGATCATATTCTAACAATTATTCTCAACTACGTGAGAAGGAAAAGGTCGTCCAAGAGAAAGAAAAAGAATTGCAAGCATTAAAAGGGCAATTAGACATACAAATAGCTAAAAACAACCAGGATACGGAAAAATTCATAGAAGCCGGTAGAGCGCAGTTAAAAGGCTATGAATTGTATATCAAAAAATTAGAATCCCAGCTTGAAAGCGCCCGGCAACGTTCAAAAAGATTTGCAAAACAGGCTAAAAATCAGGTATAATACCCGCATGTATGGATTGACGCTCCTTATCGCGTTGCGTGCCGTCACTGAGTACGATAAAAATAATCCAGTGTGTTTCCTTCGGGAAATGGTTTCATCCGCCGTCGAAAGAAAAAGGATGTGTCTTTTTTAGCAATAAAAAAGAAGAAAGTGAAGATTAATTTTTTTAAATATAGAACCTAAAAAATTAACATTGGCGCGATCAGTCCGAGCCACGATCTACACTTCAAAAACCAGATCAAACGGGGCGAATCGGTGGTACTCAATCCGCCGCGCCATTCAAAACATGCTGCGAAGGATGTTGAAAGTGGTGGGAATTTCTAACGGGTTTTTTAGCATTTTATATCGGATTGAATTTCTTCATGGGGGACGTTCCGTCCCCCAAACCCCCTGAACCCTCGCCGGGTGGCAGAGGTTGGCGGCGCGGAGCTTGCCAACCTCTGCAAATAGGGTATGGTCGCTTACACCCAGTCAATGACAGGCCCTTCGGGTGTCCACTTCAGTTTTGATCTGCTAAAGTGCGGCAGACAGTTATCTTTTAGCACTTCGTCGTACTGGTATATTAACTGCCCCCACCGAGCGCAGATCAAAACCGAAGCGGCCATCATTGACCGGGCTACAGCGACTGGATTGAAAATAAATTCCTTTTATTTCAATTGCTCAGGTATGAATATTAAAGTAATGAAATAGGTTCATTTTCAACGACATCGACCGAAACAGTATTTTTAGTGTTCATCTCCCAAAGCGGGTCGTGCAACCAATCCTTTAAAAACCCCATTTTTTCCAGGGGTAAATGCCGATACTCTACCATCAAGGATTTTAGATGCTCCAGCCATCCTGAATGGGGAGAAATTACTGTCAACATTTCTTTTAACACATAGACCTGCTGATAAAAACGATGCTCCTGATGTTGAGCACAGGGAACGTCTTTTGGAGTGTACCGGAAAAAATGATTCCAAATCCTATCGTGATGAGCGCACAGGTTTCTTAATTCTGTTAAACATCTTATCCAGGACAACAGGCGCATCAGCCGAATTCTGAGTCTGTTAGCCACAGCGATTTTATCACGGCGCTTTTTGAGATTATGAAATACTTTTGACCATGCCCCAAATGTTAAACATTCCGTCATCATCCAACTGGGTGGGAAATCCGGTGCAGAATAACTTTGATAAAAATGTTTAATTAAAGCATGTTCTTTTTTCGCCGTTAGTTGTATGACTTTTTCCATAAATTCCCTGTGCCATTTTAAATAATGAAAATGGGCTTCGTTGAGATACCAGAAGGGATCATACTGCAAACTCATGACCTCTGAAATGGATACTCGAAAAGCAACTTCAATTTTTTCAATCGCCTCAATAACCAGTAGCCTGAGTTTTTGATCAAAAGTATACAAATTCCAGATATGCTCGAAGGCAATAGGAGACGGCGAAGAATCGGATAGAAAGGGTTTGACATAAGCGAACAGGCGGTAATAGCCTACGAAGGATAAACAATCGGCGGCGGTTCTTTCATCCGGGATAAAAACGCCATGTTGCTTCAACAACGCTAACTGTTGTTTCGGTGACGCAGCTTTGCCGTCATAATGAATTTTAATCGTGGCCATAAACAAATAACCCGTCCTGGTGCGCATCGTAGAGAGGCGTGACGGGCTTGGTCGATTAAAATCGTAGCACAGCACACCTGAATAAAGCAAGGGTTAATAAACGAAACGCGCTCGCTGAATGATAAGACCTCTAAATATTTGAACTATCATAAAATAAATCAAAATGGAGGGCAATCTCGTTGAGAAGCTTTGTTCAGACACATCAACAGTGCTGATGCTGATCAATCAGCTACCCACAATTTAATTAAAGATTGATGAGCGATGCCCAGCCGGTGAACTTCTCTATCTAAGGAATCAATCATCCATTAAGGAAAATCCATATTGACCCGCTTGGCTTGCAGTCCAGGACGATGCGCTTTATCTAAGGTCAAGCGAAGTAGTGATATCTTCACCTTCATCAAATTTTTCGTCAAAGTCAGATGTTTTATACACATATAATTTTACCTCTAAAATTTTTAATGAAACAGTTGGGACAGAGGCAATTGGTACATTGCAGCGTATAAAAGCTTCTGCTAAGCTAGCGATTAAGGAGAAGTCTCTCTACCTTGCCTTGGGTTTCTCAGGTGCAAAGGCAGAGACTTCATCGAAGCGTCCCGGCGCAGTGGTGGTACACCGCGACCAGGACTAACCAAACCAACTAACTCAAGGAGTTGATAGTCGAGTAAAACTGCCAAATCACTCCGGCAGAGTCCTCACAGAACCGGACAGGCGGAATTACCGCATCCGGCTCTTAGATAAACCGGGCCAACTACACCCCATTTCCACGAGCGTTAGCAAATAATGACTTTGTCTCCCATTGATCAGGAAAATTTATTGCCTTTAACAGCCGCATCAATTTCTCCCAAGTCATCGGTTTCTTTCTCCCTCTGCGATTGATCCACCTCAGTATAATTCTCCGACTAATTCTTAAGAATTGGTTGACCCGACGCTCATTATCAGAAACGGCGTTATAGTTCACCCAGCCCACAATCACACGAACCACTGTTTTGAGTACATTCATCGTATCGCTCGTGTTAACTTGTGTTCTAAGATATTCCTTGAGTCCTTTGAGTTTTGCTGTGAAATGATCTCGGCGACTCGTTACTTTCATTCGCCACCATTGACCATTTCGCGCTTTACCCCAATACACTGTAAATCCAAGGAATTTATAAGTCGGTAACCGGTTTCCTATTTTATGTTCTCGTGCCGCTACGTTCTGACCAGACCGGATCAGTCTGGATTTTTCCTGATGCATCACGAGCCCATATTTCTTCAATCGCTTGGGCAGTACCTTAAAGAATTTTCTGGCATCATCTACTTTCTCAAAAACAAATATCATGTCATCGGCATATCTCACCTCATGGGCGCTGCCTCTCAAGTGCTTTCCTTTGATTTCTTCGAACCAACAGTCAATCACTTCGTGCAGATATATGTTCGCCAGTATCGGTGAGATAATCGAGCCTTGCGGACAGCCGATGGTATTAGCAGCCACTTCTCCTTTATTGCATATCGGAGTAGTGGCCAGTTTATCTATTAACCGTAGAAAGCGTTCGTCCGAGATTTTCTTTTTTAATATCTCTTTCAATTCCGCGTGCGGGATTGAGTTAAAATATTTCTGAATGTCAATCTCCACAATCGCTCCGTTCCAGCACGGATAAGCCTGTTCCATCAGCGCGCTGAGTGCATCATGACAACTCCGACCCGGTCGATACCCAAAAGAACAAGGCAGGAACAACGGTTCATAAATCCGCGTGAGAATTTCACTCACCGCCATTTGCACCAGCTTGTCCGCAAAACACGAGATCGCGAGCGGTCTCGTGCTACCATCTTCTTTGGGAATTTCAACTAACCTCGCCGGTTTCGGTCGATAGGTGCCTCTGCGAATGCTCTTGATGAGATTATCAATGTTTTCCTCCAGTTGTCTGCCATACATTTCCTTATTGATACCGTCCATGCCTATCGCTTTATTTCCATCTATTCGATAGTACATTTGCTTGAGCAGTTCACGATCAATCAGATGTCCTAAATTATTGAACACCGTCTCTTTTCGGCTCTCTGCTCGCTCGCTTAAGCGTTCAAGTTTCGTTTTCCCTGTGTTTTCTATTCTGTCGGTGCTGTGTACAGACAAGGTTTCCTTCTCCCGCTAGGTTTATCTGCCGATCCTTTGCTCCACGATCGTTACTCGCTTCATCGCTACTACAACCGGCTCCGCCATCCTTAACCCGATTTCAGATTCCTTGTGGGCTTAACACTTGGTTTCCAATACTTAACTCCATTGAAGCAGATTAAGGACTTCCCAGGTTCTGACACTCATCTCTACAAACTCGCCAACGCCTGTGACCCCGGAGATTGAAGACCTTTGGTTCCCAGATATCTATTCCTCATCGTCCTCTTTCGCCTGCGGTATAACCAACTACCTCGGCTCTCTCAATAAATACTCTTTCGGGGCTATTACGTTTATCTACTGATTTTGGCTCGAATGTTTCGCTGTCTACGCTTCATCACTTTCATTACTTCCAGCAATGCAAGACTCGCTATACGGCGAAGCTGGTTCTCCTTCCGTAGCGGGACTTTCACCCACAAGATGCGCGCAGCTTGTCCTGGCGCCCTGGCTAAGAGCATTGTATCTGAAAATTCATCGTTCGTCCTACCTTCGCATCGAGGTTTAACGCCTCTGGAAATCATTGAAGACTGTTTAGAGAAAACACAACTATTGTCCGCCCTGGGCATTGGTCATTGTGAACGCATTGAGCAGGCGCAATACCTGCAACTGTTGTCGATGTTGGATGATTGGAACGCTGTCGCACAACACCAACTTAAAAGTGTGATGCTGACCTATATCGAACCTGAGTAGACGCTATAAAAAAATAATCCTGGGCACACTGAGTGAGATGATTGTCATCATTCAGTGTTGCTCAGGATTTTTCTATTTTTCCTATTCCTCAGCACATTCATCAGCACTCTCAAATTTCAGAGCGGTTCTTCATAAATTCCATATTGGCTTAGAGACTAGCCAAAGTGTGGTGAAGAAAAGCTATGCCATATTTTGTAACTCAGTTGAGATTTTTTAGCATCGCCGCCGCCCCGCTGTGCCTGACGCGCCAAAAGGCGCGCGCAGACACAGCGGGGCGGGATTTTAAAGCAGGTTACGCACCAATCCCCGCGCAACATCAGCCCGCACCGGAAATAGCATTGCCAGTTAAGCAGTCATCATGCGGACAAAATAGGAAATCTCATTATCCGGTCAAATATTTTCTGGTTGCGGAGCGGCTGTTTTTCCGTGATAATTTCGCTGTCCCGATTGAGATAATCGCTATACTAGAAATCGCCAAACAAGGAGTTTGCCATGAAAAAGTCATCTACCGACCATCCACCGCAGTCAGATCAACATCAATTTTTACAGGACAGTTCGCTGCTCACGTGGCTGCCGCCGGAACAACGTAGTCAAGGTCAAGAGTCGCCAATCGTTTTACCCAAAGCCGATCAAAAAATCATCTCGCCCGTCAAACCGGTTTTGGCGCAACTGGATTCCCAAGGTGGCATTCACATTAATATTACCATTCCCGCCAGCGCCCTGACACTGGGACGTCTATTGGGGAAAGGGGGTTTTGGTGCGGTCTATGAAGGCATTTACAATGATAAACCGGTGGCGATCAAACAACTCAGCACGCATTTAACCGCGGACACCCTGAAGGAATTGAAGCGCGAAGCGGAAATCATGTTTCAGTTAGGACTGGAATCGGACTATGTTGTGCCGTTGAAAAAAATCTGCCTGGAAGCGCCGCATTATTCACTGGTGATGGAGTTGATGCCCAAAGGGTCGTTGTATGATCTGTTGCATAACGGTCAGGACTTACCGTGGGCGATCCGTTTTCAGATCGCGCTGGACGCGGCCTGGGGACTGAAAGATTTACACGGTTATCCGATTCTGCACCGGGATCTCAAAAGCCTGAATATCCTGCTGGACAATCATTTGCGGGCGAAGCTGGCGGATTTTGGCCTGGCGAAAGTGAAACATGAGAGTAGCAGTCAATCGTCGGTCGCCAAAGGCACGGTCTTGTGGATGGCCCCCGAACTGTTCGATGACGAGCCGAAAATGACGACGGCCTCGGATGTTTACAGTTTTGGCATGGTGTTATGGGAATTAGTGACGCGGCTGTTGCCTTACGCGAAAGCGCCGAACCAGCACGTAGCGGCGCGGTGGATAGAGAAGGGCAAAAAGGAAGATATCCCTGGCGACTGTCCACGTGGATTAAAATCCATCATTGAATCCTGCTGGGAATCACTGCCGGCCAGTCGCCCCACGGCGGTGCAGTTGGTAGAGCGGTTAAAACCCTTGGTGATGGGTCAGGAGCAAAAAGTGCAGGTGCCGGTATCATCGACTGCGCCGGAATCACCGAAACCCGCCCAGGCGTCTGGCTCGAATGATGAAGAGATGAAGAAGTTGCTGGCTGAAGTAATGCGTATGAAACTGAAAGAAGCGGAAGATGAGCGTCGCCGTCAAGCACTGGAAAAACAGGTTGAAGAGCATGAGCGATTAAAGGCGGAGGTAGAGCGGGAACGGGAGATTAAGCGACGGGAAGCGGAGTTGAAAAAAAGCCCGGTCGTGCCGAAACCGGAAACCCCGGCGTCATCGCCACCCGCCCGGCAGCCGGAGATCAAAAAACCGAAGACTTTGGAACCAGTACCGCCGTTGTCATCGGTGTTATCGCAGAGTCGTTTTACGATTGCGCCCAAACCCGTCATCCCGCAACTTGATCGCGGGATCCCGCCGGTGGATGCGAAAGCGCTGGAACAATTGCTGCGATTGGTGACGGAAGGCGAGCAGGATAAGGCCGAAGCCTTGATCCAAAAAGACAGGAATCTGTTATTGCACGCGGGGACGGTGACGGATTTATCGGGACGGGAATTTAAGCAAATTACCGGATTTCAATATGCGCTGTGGGCGATGGACTGGCATATGTGGAAGATGATCCAGAAATATTTACCGGAAGAGCAGCAAAGGGAGCAGTTTGAGGTATTGGAAACGAAAGGGACGGCGCACGGTAAACACTTTAGCGTACAGCCACTCATAGGAGCGTTGCAGACGTATGTGGATAATGCTGACAAGGTCTGGAAATATGACCAGCGCGCTACAGATCACTGGATAAAGGTCGTTGGAGGAGCGCAAAAACTGCTCCCCGCCCATGTGGTTGATGAGTATTGTCACCCCAAGCGCGCATTCGATCCCTGTCCAGACTTTAAAGAGAATGACTTACCTCGCAGTCGAATATGTGAGGTGTATGACGGAGGTCAATGGATAAAGGGGGAGTGGTTCACTTCAAAATATAATGGTGGAGCTGTGGGTGAGAAATTTGCGTTCGTGCGCGGGGGCGGGGAGCTTTATGGTTGGCAGGTGTGTGAGGCGCGAGTGGAGTGCGTGTGTGACCTCAAAGCTCTCCAATCCTTGTCGAAAACCCGCATCCAGCAGTTGGAGTTGCTGGCGTCCCAGCTTAAATTATCATCGTCAGGGTTGGTGCTGAGATAAAGCGGAGGGAGCTGATTAGCCAGCCTCTCCCCAACCACACGGAATCGGGTTCAAACGATTCCGTGTGGATGACCCATGAGCGAATCAAATCTAAAGCCGTCAATGGACAAACTATGCGAGCCCACCAGGTTGACCACTGGAGAAGATAACGCTGAATGTTCGCCGGATGAACGGCATCAGTCTGTTTCGTGCGTACCTTGTCCAAGGCGCGGTGGCACGATCTGGAATGGATCGATGCCACCATAACCTGGGATTTTGTTTTCGAGTTTTGCGACGCCGAAAACTGAACACCGAGAAAATGATATCCGGCGTGAATTTTGCCCATCCGTGTTTTAGACGGAGACAATTTGAGCTTTAATTCACGCAGGATAGTATATAATTTTTTGCGTGCGCGGACAAACTGGCGTTTGGTTTGGGCTAGAATTATAAAGTCATCCATATATCTCAGGTAAAAAACGCCGGGGCATTGTTGAAAAGCGCGATCCAGGGAGCTTAAATATAATGCGCCGAAAAAAGGCGAAACCGAACTCCGGCGAGGAATTCCTTGATCAGGAGTCAGCAGACGTCCGCCATCATCTATAGGGGCGGTAATGATGGCGTTGAGGTAATTGAATACCCGTGGGTCGTCAAAGCATTCCTGAACTTGACGCAGTAAAATTTTTCTGTCAATGGAAGCATAGTAAGACCGGATATCAGCGCGTATCACATATTGAAATTCGCGATCTGCCAAAGCGTTCCGAATGCCGGTAATGGCGGTTTTCACACCGTTGGGGCCTTGCAGGTGGCAGCATACCGGAGAAACCAGATGAGAAAATGTGGATTTAATCTGGCCGAGCAGTAGCGACAATATCAGCCGGTCGCGATACTCCCAGACTTCCAGAGTTTCGTCGGAAAAATGGTAGCGAATGCGTGGCGAGAACTGATAGGTTCCCGCCATAAAATCGGCGATCCAGGCGTTCACTTCATGCGGCCAGCGGTAGACAAAATCCCACCACGGACTGCGATCGCCGTTGCCGCGATGGCGGGGTCGCTGTTGTTGCAGCCATTCGGCGGCGGCGGATTGAATACGTTGCGCACTCCATCGGGGGGGGGGGGGGGTATTTTTTTACTAAAATATTTCATGCCGCAACTTAATAATCACCTGGTT
>JAUZQA010000137.1 GCA_030705665.1 Bacillota bacterium | reverse complement strand
AGTTCAAATAAAAACTTGATTGTCCCATCGGATGATGTTTGTTTAATGATTGTTTTTAACGTTGTAAGCACAAAAGCACTCTCAAGCTTTTCTCTTAATCCTTTTGATACATTGCTCATTTCTTCAAAGGAAGAAATTCTTTTTTTATAAAGCCAATCAAAAATTTGTTCTGCTCGGAATGGTTTTTCACCATTTTCAGCTAACCACTCTTTTAATGCTGACAGTTGTAATGAATAAATTGAGGGTTTGATCGTTTCTGTTGTTTCGTTTGTTATGGTTGTATTTATTTGTTCCAACCGTTACACCTTCTTTCTTAAGCAAGCAATATAAAACCCATCTGAACCAAAATCCTGTGGTAATACCTGGAGGTCAAAACCACTAATGAGCGGCCTCACCGCTTCCGGCATCCTGTCTTTAAAATCTGGGTCCCCTTCAAAATCAGGATGATGTTTCAAAAAGTTTGCAACCGTATTTTCGTTTTCTTCACGGTCCACCGTACATGTACTATAAACGAGTACCCCGCCTTTTTTTACTAAAGGCGAGACAGATTCCAGCAGCTTTTGCTGGATCTTGCTTAACTGAAATAAATCCTGTTCCTTTTTTGTATATTTCATATCCGGCTTTCTTCTCATCACACCCAGCCCGGAGCATGGCGCATCAAGTAGAATCCGGTCAAAGAATTCTGGCGGAAAGTTCTCTGAAGCTTGTCGAGAATCCATTGTCCTTGTTTTGATATTGTGGAGTCCAAGTCGCCCTGCATTATCGTTGATTAATTTTACCTTGTGCTCATGCAGATCAAGTGAGATCACTTGTCCACTATTGTTCATTTTTTCAGCAATATGAGTACTCTTCCCCCCAGGAGCTGCGCATGCGTCTAACACCGTTTCGTCTTTTGTGACACCGAGCGCATAAGCAACGAGCATCGAGCTTTCGTCCTGGATCGTAAGCATTCCTTCTTTAAACGCAGAGGATGAGGCAAGATTTCCTTTCAATGCTCGAATCGCTTCAGGTATGATTGGACTCAGCTCTATTTGAAATCCTTCTTCAACAAGACGTTTGGCGCATTCTTCTCTTGTGATCCTAGTCGTATTCACCCTTGCCGTTTGCAGTGGCGCCGTAAGATTAACCTCGCCCATTTCCTTTGTTTTCTCAAAGCCAAATTGTTCGACCCATCTTTTGATCAGCCAATGGGGGTGACTAGTCTCGATCGCAAGCCGTTCTACAGTATCTTCAATCGATGTAAGGGATGGAAGACCCTCGCGTTGAATGCTTCTCAATACCCCATTAACCATGCTTGCAATTCCTTTATGGCCGCGTTTTTTAGCAATTTCGACGGCCTCAAAAATCGCGGCTCGGTCTGGTATTTTATCAAGATAGACCATCTGATAGAGTGTAAGCCGCAGCAAATTTTTGACCCAGTTTTCCATTTTATTCGCTTTTTTTAAAAAACCTTTTAAATAGTAATCCAGCGTCATTTTTCTTTGCAGGGTACCGTAGGTTAACTCCGTTAATAACCCGACATCCTTTGTTGGCAAATAATTTTTTTCAATCGCATGATGCAAAAGCAAATTGCTGTACGCTTGATTTTTTTCGATGGTATCTAGTAATTCAAGTGCTGTTTCACGAACATTCTTTTTCTTCGCGTTCATTATGACTCTCCCAGCCTAGCCCCTGACGTTAGTTTGGATCCTGCTCCCCTTAAAAAATCCTCTACAGACATTTTCGTTTTACCAGATGGCTGAAGCTCTTTAATCTTTATTTGAGTTTCGTCACCTGTTACAACCGTAATCCCTTCTTGCCCAATCTGGACAATGGTTCCCGGGGTACCACTAGCTTTACCAGAAAGTTTCTCTGCATTCCAGATTTTTAATACCTTTCCATCGAGGGTGGTGAAAGCAACAGGCCATGGATTTAAGCCGCGGATATGGTTATAAATTTTCTCCCCGGGTTTTGTCCAATCTATTTTTTCCTGTTCGCGTTTGATATTAGGAGCAAATGTTGCTGCCGACTCATCTTGTGGAGTCGCTGTCAGTTTTCCTTCAAGTAACAAGGGCAATGTTTCCGATAATAATTTTGCACCGGCAACGCTTAGTTTATCATGTAATGTACCAACATTGTCTTTTTCGGTAATCGGTACTTCAACCTTTGTAATTATATCGCCCGCGTCAAGCTTTTCAGCCATATACATAATCGTGATTCCTGTTTTTTTCTTGCCTTCTAGGATCGCATAATGAATCGGTGCACCCCCGCGAAGCTCTGGTAAAAGCGATGCATGAACGTTAATACAGCCATGGGTTGGTGCACAAAGAAGTTCCTTCGGCAATATTTGTCCAAAGGCGGCTGTTATGATAAGATCTGGTTTCAATGCTAAAACTTTTTCAAGCTCATTCTTTTCGCGAATTTTTTCAGGCTGATACACCGGAATTCCTTGTTTTTCAGCCTCAACCTTTACAGGCGGAGGTGTCATGACTTTCTTTCTTCCAACCGGACGGTCCGGCTGGGTAACGACTGCGATCACCTCGAAGCCATCATTAATGACCTGCCTTAATACAGGTACAGCGAAGTCCGGTGTTCCCATAAAAATAATTTTTGTCATTCCTCTTGTCCTCCTAGCTCCTCATCCGTTAAATACCTGGTAACAAGCGAAGTAAATAAAACACCATGTAGATGGTCGATTTCATGTTGGATTGCCCGTGCTAAAAATCCTTCCGCCTCCAAGGTATACTTTTTTCCTTTTCGATTCAGTGCTTCGATCTTTACATAATTCGGTCTCTTTACTTCCCCATAAATTCCCGGAAAGCTTAGGCAGCCCTCGGGGCCTGTTTGCTCACCGGAAGTTTCCAGTATCCTTGGGTTGATCATTTCAATTGTCCCGTGTTCATCCTCAACATCAACCACGGCAATTTGTTGATCAAGTCCAATTTGCGGTGCGGCTAAACCGACTCCATCATATTCGATCATTGTATGATACATATCCTCCAGCAGTTTTACGAGTTTTTTATCAAACTTCGTTACTTCCTTGCATTCCTGCTCTAATATTTTCGCTGGATACATGACTATTTTTTTTACTGTCAAGTGAAGCTCCTCCAATAAACCGTTAATTTGCTATTATTCATTTTCGCCCAAAAAAACTTAATTTAAAAACTTAATACCAATCCCCGCTACATCAATATATATGGATTCGTATCTACTGAAACCTGCAGGCCTGTTGCGACTTCCTTTTGATATTGATCAAGGATGTTCTTTAGCGTTTCCGTCAAGTTGGGTTCCCGCTTATATTTAATAAGACACTGATAGCGATAGCGATTGTTAATTCGCGGGATTGGCGAAGCTACTGGTCCCAGGACAACCGTTTCATTCGAGAGACGGGAACGAACATACTGGACAATCTTCTCCGTCACCGATACGGCTGTCATTAACTGCTCGTGGCTGACAGTGATCAATGAAAGATAATAAAAGGGCGGATATTTATGAATTTTCCTTAGCATCATTTCTTGGTTGTAAAATAGGTCATAATCTTGTTTTCCAGAGTATTCAATACTATAATGCTCCGGGGTATAGGTTTGAATCACCACTTCACCGGGAAGTTCATGGCGTCCTGCGCGACCGCTGACTTGTGTTAATAGTTGGAATGTCTTTTCGGACGAGCGAAAATCAGGCAAATGCAGCATCGTATCTGCAGAAAGAACCCCCACAAGAGTGATATTCGGAAAATCGAGCCCTTTAGCAATCATTTGTGTACCTAATAGAATATCAGCTTTTCCTTCTTGAAAGTCTGTTAACAAACGCTCATGCGATCCTTTTCGACTGGTTGTGTCAACATCCATGCGGATCACTCTTGCCGCGGGAAGGATTTTCCCCAGCTCTTCCTCCACTTTCTGAGTTCCCGTTCCAAAATAGCGGATATGCTCACTTCCACATTCGGGGCATGTTGCCGGCACCCTGCCCTCATAACCGCAATAATGGCATTTCATTTGTTCTGTTGCCCGATGGTAGGTTAAGGAAATATCGCAGTTCGGGCAATTCACGACATAACCGCAATCCCTGCACATAACAAATGATGAAAATCCACGTTTATTTAGAAACAGGACCGTTTGTTGTTTTTTTTCAAGGCGCTCTTGCAATTTTTCAAATAAGATTCTTGAAAACATCGAACGATTGCCGCCCCTTAGTTCCTCACGCATATCAATGATATCTACAGAAGGCAATGCATGTTCATTCATCCGACTTGGAAGGGTTAAGAGCTCATAAACGCCTTTTTTCGCTCTGGCAAAGGATTCTAGAGCTGGCGTTGCACTTCCTAAAACAACCGGACAATGATATCTCACGGCTCTTTCAATAGCTACGTCTCTTGCATGATAGCGAGGCATTTCTTCCTGTTTATAGCTTGTTTCATGTTCTTCATCAATGATGATAATGCCCAGATTTTCAAATGGCGCAAAAATGGCTGACCTTGCTCCTACAACAACCTTAACTTCCTTACGTTGAATTTTTCGCCATTCATCATATTTTTCACCTGCGGACAAGCCGCTGTGCATAACAGCAACAAGATCACCAAATCGGCCTTTAAAGCGATTAACCATTTGTGGTGTTAAACTAATTTCTGGAACAAGTACAATTGCCTCTTTCCCTTTGTTAATAACATCTTGAATCGATTGCAAATAAATTTCCGTTTTACCACTTCCGGTAACCCCGTAAAGTAAAAATACTTTATGGAGGTTATTGTGAATACTATTAAGAATGGGTTCAATTGCTTCTTGTTGAGATGCTGTTAACCTAAGAGGACTCGTTCTTTTAAATTCCCGATTTTCGTATGGGTCCCGATAAACTTCCATATCCTTTTCTTCAATTAAGCCTTTTGCAGCAAGGGGCTTCACCGCAGAAGCTGACAATCCTAAATCATTAAGTTTCCTATATTCAATCGGGGCAGAATGTTGAATAAAATAGCTTACTAGCTCTCTTTGTTTCCCTGCACGTGCCGGTATATGTTCTAATTCCTTTGCTAATTCTTCTGCTGACAAGAGGGGAAGAACATATTTTAATTTTTTCTTATGAAGCCGTTCTTTTACTTCGTAAATAACTTCTAGCTTCCCTGCAGCTGCTTCCTTATGCAATTTCCGTTCCAGACTGGAATTCAAAACAAGATCCCAGGTTAATTCCCGATTATTTTGAAACAGAGATTGAAGCTCCTCTGGCAGTTCATCCTGATTAACTCCAGGAGCCAGGCTTACCTTTTTCTCATATTTTGCTTTTAATGCAGCAGGAAGCATAGCTTGGTAGGTGATGATTTTAAAGCTTAAAGTGCTTTTCGTTAACCACTGCCCGAGCTCTAATAATTCCTTATTTAAGACGGGTATCAAATCGATTGGTTCAATAATCTCCTTCAATTTGTCGAAGTCCGAGTTTGCCTTTAAATCAATCACAAATCCCTGGATTTTTCTGGGTCCAAATGGAACGATTACCCTAATCCCAGGCTGGATGATATCCATCCATTTTTCTGGGATAAGATAATCAAACGCTTTATCCGTTTGTTTTGCAGGGACATCTACAACAACACTTGCAACATTCATTGCTCCCGATCCTTTATCAGCTGTGAAATCTCAGTGATAATTTTATCTGCTACTGCTTGTTTTGCCATCAAAGGTAAGTTCGCAACTGTTCCATCCTTTTTAAAAAGGCTCACAATGTTGGTATCGGTGCCGAATCCCGCCCCAGCTTCTTTGACATTATTAGCCACAATCATATCTGCATTTTTTTCTCTTAATTTCTTTGTTGCATATTCTTCGATATGATTTGTTTCCGCGGCAAACCCCACAAGAATTTGCCTAGTTTTTCTGAGACCAAGCTCTTTAAGAATATCCTTTGTTCTTTCAAGCTCAATACATGAGTCGCCTGGCTGCTTTTTAATTTTATGGTCATAACTCGTTTTTGGGCGATAATCAGCAACAGCAGCCGTTTTAATCACTACATCAGCATCATCAAAAACATTGATACAGGCATCATACATTTCCTGTGCACTTTCAACCTTAATTACATCTACACCAGAAGGAGCAGAAATTGAGACAGGGCCGGAAATTAAGACAACTTTTGCGCCAGCCTTTTTAGCTGCTTCTGCAAGAGCATATCCCATTTTCCCAGTGGAATGATTGGAAATAAAGCGCACAGGATCAATTTTTTCCCTTGTTGGACCAGCGGTAACAACCACTTTTTTGCCTTCTAAACGTAAAGGTTCCTTATGAAAAAACTTTTCGATCAAGGCAACAATTTTCTCCGGTTCCTCCAGACGGCCTTTTCCAATGTATCCACAGGCGAGAAAGCCTTCACTAGGTTCAATAAATTGGCACCCCATTTCTGCTAAAATTGCAAGGTTCTTTTTAACAGCTGGGTGATCGTACATATGTACATTCATAGCAGGGGCGATCCATACCGGAGCGGTTGCTGCTAATAAAGTTGTTGTGATCATGTTATCTGCGATCCCACAGGCCATCTTACCAATCGTGTTTGCGGTTGCCGGGGCGACGATGACAAGATCCGCCCAATCAGCTAGATCAATATGGGCTATTCTTTGTGGATGTTTTTCATCAAATGTATCGGTATACACTTCGTTCCGGGATAGGGCCTGAAAGGTTAATGGTGTGACAAATTTTGCGGCAGAGTCACTCATCAGCACCTTAACCTGCGCCCCCGCTTGAACAAGCTTACTTGTTAATGCGACCGCCTTATAAACGGCTATTCCTCCTGTTACACACAATAATATTTTTTTGTCCTTCACCATTTTATCCCCCTCATTCTCATCTATCTCTATTTTTCCATTATGATTGATAATAAGCAATTCTTCTACATCAACTAGTTATAAAAATATCTATTGAATGTGGCTGTTGATTTCCACTCCAATCAACATGTTAAAAATAAAGAAAACTCGCCAATTGGCGAGCTTTAGTTGTCGCGAAAAACTATTCTGCTTGAACTTCTGGTTTTTTGGCAATTCGGTAGGTTAGTTCGCCTGCGTAAATTTCCTCTAACGCTTTTCCTACACATTTATGGGATACATACTTTGTTAATCTTTCATCCCTTTTTTGCGACATAACACGAGCACGCTTTGCAGCTACAGAAACAAGCGAGTATTTTGAATCAATTTTTTCTAACAATCGGTCAATGGATGGATATAACATATTTATTCAGCCTCCAGTACTTTTTTATAACGATGTTCCACTCTTTGTCTGCGGCAATGTTCAGCAACAATAATTGCTTTCACCTTTTCACAGGCATGTTCGACATAATCATTCTCAACCACATAATCATATAAACTCATCATTTCGATTTCTTCACGGGCAGAAAGCATGCGGTTATGGATTAAATCCTCTGTTTCAGTTCCCCTTGTCACAATCCGATTTTTAAGCTCAGATAAACTTGGGGGCATTAAAAAGATAAATAAGCCCTCAGGAAACTTTTCCCGAACTTGTCGAGCCCCTTTAACTTCAATTTCTAAAAAGACATCCTTCCCGGAGTCAAGAGTCTCTCTGACATAATCGACAGGGGTCCCATAATAATTACCTACAAACTCAGCATATTCTAATAGCTTTCCTTGCTCAATGAGGGCTTCAAATTCTTCTCTTTTTTTAAAAAAATAGTCAACCCCATTTACTTCACCTTCTCGGGGAGATCTTGTCGTCATTGATATTGAATAGACAAAATCATTATTTGGCTGGGAAAATATTTGTTTTCTCACCGTGCCTTTCCCAACCCCTGAGGGACCAGAAAGGACTATAAGTAATCCTTTTTCTTGCATTTTCTTCGTCCTACCCTTCATCACTTATTTCTTCTGGGCCCGCAAGCCGATTTGCTACTGTTTCCGGCTGAACTGCTGACAGGATCACATGGTCGCTATCCATAATAATAACTGCACGTGTCCGCCTTCCATATGTAGCATCGATTAATGACCCCTGATCGCGGGCATCTTGAATGATCCTTTTTATCGGAGCGGATTCAGGGCTGACAATGGAAATAATCCGATTGGCTGAGACAATATTTCCATATCCAATATTAATCAATTTGATTGACATGATGATTCCCCAATCTATCCATATATTTTGGACGTGTCTATCATTTTCTAAACCATACCTATTCTATATTTTGAATCTGTTCTTTCAATTTCTCAAGTAAACTTTTCATCTCCACTACTTTTTTAGCAATATTGGAGTCATTTGCTTTAGAACCAATTGTATTAGCTTCCCGATTCATTTCCTGCACTAGGAAATCCAGCTTGCGGCCGATAGGCTCCTGATCTTCGAGCGTTTGGTAAAATTGCTGAACATGACTAATAAGCCTGGTTAATTCTTCATTAACATCCGCCTTATCAGCGAACACGGCTACTTCTGTCAATATTCTTGTTTCATCAAACTGCCCATTTAAGAACTCCTGCATTCTTTTGGTTAATCGTTCTTGATATGCTTTAATAACCAGCGGCGCATCGTTTCTAAGATCATGAACAACCTTTTCTATTTGATGCAAATTGGCGGTAATATCCTTCTTTAATTCTTCGCCTTCTAAAATTCGCATTTTTTTCAATAACTGTGCCGCCTCTTCGATTGCATTCAGCACTAAATTTTCGAGTTCTTCGTTTCCGCCTTCACTTTCTTCAATATGTACCAGTTCTTCCCGATTCAAGAGGTCTTGTAACGATAGAGTTCCTTCAATTTTGTATTTTTCCTTTGCTTCTCTAATGAACTGATGATACTCCTCAATCAATTTCCAATCAACATGTACTGTTCGCGTCACATTTCCTTCACCTTCGAGGGTCACATATACTTCAACTCTCCCGCGGCGTATATATTGATTTAACTTTTTTTTGATTTTTTCTTCTATTTTTAAGAGCTGACGGGGCATGCGGATATTAAATTCACAAAAGCGGTGATTGACCGTTTTTATTTCAACTGTTATCGAAAATACTCCGGATTCTGCT
>JAUZQA010000136.1 GCA_030705665.1 Bacillota bacterium | reverse complement strand
CTTAGAAAATTGATAGGTGCAACGAATAATTTTATTCGCTTTCCTTTCTTTGTTGAGGGATCATCTATTGGACTTATTGGAGCACTTATTGCAAGCTTCTTTATAGCAATCGGATATTATTTTGCTTATTCATTTTTTCATAAACATATAGACATTGAATTTATTGAATTGCTTTCTCCGCTTTCGCTTATTCCATTATCTTGTTTGTTTCTTCTCGTTTTTGGTTGTTTCATCGGTATTTGGGGGGCTATATCATCATTAAGAAGAATGTTAAAAGTATAAATTTAATGAAGCTTTTTTAACAAGGGAGCCAATAAAATGTTATTGGCTCCCCTTCTATTTTGTAATGGAGTTTAAATATTTCTAACGGGTTTATTAAGAAATGCCCGCTTTTTCCCTTGCTTTAAAGAACTTAACAGCATTAATAACAATGGTCTTGCTAACGGCATAGGTTGGAACAGCTAAAACCATCCCTATAACGCCCGCAAGATTACCTGCAGCTAGCAGGATGATGATGATTGTGGCCGGATGGATATCCAGACTTTTTCCAAGAATGAGCGGTGACAATAAATTCGATTCTATTTGTTGTGATACGATTAGAACAAGCAAAACTAACAAGACCTTGGTTGGCGAATCAAACAATGCTACGATTACTGCAGGAATGGCACCAATGATCAGTCCAATATAGGGAATAAAATATGTAAAAGTCACTGCCAATGCCATTACTAAAGCAAATGGTAACTTTATAATAAGATATCCAATAAATGTCATTGTTCCCACGGTTAGCGCAACCGCAATTTGTCCGTGAATATAAGTAGAAAGAGTTTCACCCGTCTCTTTTAATATTGTCAAACCCTCATCCCTAAAGTTTAGCGGGAAAAATTTAGATATTGCTTCAGGAAACTTATTACCATCCTTTAACATGTAAAATAATAAAAATGGCACAGTAGCAAGAATAACAGCAATATTCGCAATTACACCCACTATATTGGTAATACTGTAGGTAATCTTTTCGGGTAATGTATTCGCATAAGCAGTAAGTTTCTTTTCAAATGATTGCAAAAGATTTTGTTGCGCATTTGCAACCCATTTAAATTCCGAAGTTTGCGACATGTCGTTAAAATAATGAATTGTTTGCTTTGCATATACGGGCAGCTCACTTGCTAGGGCTGTAAACTGTTTGGTTATGGAAGGTACCAGGCTTCCAACAATTAATACAACAACTCCAACGACAACGATATAAATAATTAAAATGGCAATAAACCTTGGTATTTTTTTATGCTCAAGAAAATTTACTACTGGATTTAACAGGAAAAATAGAAAACCGGCAATAAGAATTGGAAAAAATAAGGTTGAAATAAAAACTCCAATGGGACTGAATAAAAAGGTAACTTTTGAAGAAACAAAGATAATGGTTAAGATCAACAGTATTTGGACTAACCAAAATTGAAATTTACTTTTCAACGATTTTCCCTCGATTTCTTGCTTTATTTATGTATATATGATGGTCATGGACAATTATGTATAACTTGTTACTTCAAAAAAAAGGCTCTCACCTCGCGCTAACTATTATTTTATACAAAAATAAAAGTTTAGGTTCTCGTACTCCAATACAAACAATAGCATAATTCTTTTTGAAGTTCTACACCTCCTCTTGCCTCCTTTTGTGGGTAAATGATCTTTGAAGTGCTAAAAAGCTAAAGGAGTTTTCCATTGTCCTAGAAAACTCCTCTTTAAGAAATTGCTTTAATCCTTACCTAGTAATTCGTAAGTAAGCAATGCCAGTTTTGGTTATATATGTGTGATCATGAATTAGTACCATATATTCTCCTGGCGTGTTGGCATGTGCCTCTAGCATTTGTTCAGCTGTAACAGATGATAATTCTTTAATTAGTTCAAAATCACTAAATGGACGATTTGGATTGTCTTCAGAAAGATATATCCAATTAAACGCCTCTTCAAAAGAACTAAAATACATAGCTGCTTCGTAAACAAAATTAAATTCCAGTCCCACCATATCGGCAACTGTTTCCATCGTTTCCACTTTGTTCATTCGGTTAACCCCCTTTAATTCTATTTTAGCAAAATATTCAGAACCCTTCTATTGGTTTTTCATTATGTAGACTGGCTAAATGAAATTAAGCGATCATCACTTTTGAAAATCGCTTAAAAAATAAGGAAAATATATTCCTATTACTATGTAAAAGTTTAAAATTTACCAAGTTTATCATTTTACCGGAAGTTGAATGTGAAAGCTTGTGCCTTTTCCAACCACACTGTCCACTAAAATAATCCCCCCGTGTTCATGAATTGTGGTATATACCTGATTCAGCCCCAGTCCAGTTCCATCGGCTTTCGTAGAAAAAAATGGTGTTCCCAGCATTTTTAACTTTTCTTTTGGAATACCTACTCCCGTATCACTAATTTTAATATGGATCCATTTATTATGATAGTAACACTCAATTTTTAATTTTCCATTATCACCCATTGCTTCAATTGCATTTTTGATAAGATTAAAAAAGGCTTTTAAGAAGGAATTTTTCTTTCCCATTATAATAATTCCTGAATCCATTATATCTATTTCAACTTCAAGAGAATAAAGCTTTTCCTGAAATAAAGGTAATATCGATGATAACTCCTCTGATATATTCATTGGAATAAATGGCTCTTCCTGCAAATCAGGCCTAGATACTTGCAATAAATTTTGGAGCGTTTCTAATGCTTTATTTAATTCACTTTCCATCGTATCAAGGTAAGCATGTGAAAATGATTCCTTTAGTAACTGTAAAAACCCTTTCACAGAAGTAAGCGGATTTTTGATTTCGTGAATAATACCAGCAGCTAATTGACCAAGTGAGGCCAATTTTTCACTGTCACTTACAAGCTTTTCTGCAATTTTACGATATGAAACATCACGAATAATGACTTGGGCAAAAACATTCCCTTTTATTAAATAAGGAAAGCACATCACTTCCACTTCTATTGTTTCGCCGCCTTTTATTTTTAACTTTATATCCCGAGGTTTTATGGTTTCTTTCTTTTCAAACACTTCTTCAATTAATTGCTCACAAATACAATGCTGATCATCAGGGATAAAACAACACACACTTTTATATAAGATATCTTCAATTGATAAATTGAGTAATTCTAATCCAGGCCTATTACAATAAAGAATATTTTTTTCTCTATCGATAATCAAAAATGTATTGAGGGAATTATCCACCATTTGATGAAAATCAATATCCAAGGACTCTTCAATAAGCATCTTGCAATTAGACCCCTTTCATTAATTTTCTCTGATTGTACCATTAAATTAATGAAAATTTTTAAAGTTCATAATTAATTCGATAACTTTGGTACTATTGGCAGAAAAGCAATAGGCACCCTATACTATTCATACTATTCAACTGGGTATCCTATACTATGGTATAATTATAGTTTGTTTCCTATTGTTGTTGTTTCATTGTATGATTTGCCAACTTTGTTATCGGCTACTGTGTCACAGTCTGCTAGCATATGAACGAGGCCAAAAAAAACTAAGGTCATTCTATTAATATTCATTCCACGAATACTTACAAAATATAAAACGTAATCCAGAATTTAACATATTAGTAATTTATAGTGCTATAAATATGAATTTTTTGTGACACTTTAAGAAAAATAGTCAAAAATTGTTCTAAATCAATGTTTTTTCTGGTATATTGATATAGCTTTTCTACTATTTATACGGTGTTAATGTTTTAAATTTAATATAAATGAAAGGGGAACTTACATTGAGAAAATGGATCCAAACTGCTAAATATTCCGTCTTAGCTTTATTGGGTATGGTGCTTTTAGCTGGCTGCGACAGTAGCAAGTATATTGTTCTAAGCCCAAAAGGACCTGTTGGAAAACAAGAATTAGATTTAATTATTATTTCAGCGGTTTTATGTGCAATTGTTATTATTCCTGTTTTAGGTATCTTTGTTTATATGGCTGTTCGTTATCGAGATAAGCCCGACAACAAAGCACCTTATAAACCTGAATGGGATGATAGTAAAGTACTTGAAATCATCTGGTGGGGGATTCCGGTTGTGATCGTCGCAATCCTTGGTGTTTTTACCGCAAAAACTACGATTAACTTAACAAAACCACCTGTAAAGGATGTAAAACCGATAGTAGTTCAGGTGACTTCAATGGATTGGAAATGGATGTTTACATATCCTGGGAAAAACATTGCAACTGTTAACTATGCAGAAATTCCTGCAGGTGTACCCGTACAATTTATTTTAACCTCTGATGCACCGATGAACTCCTTTTGGGTTCCGCAGTTAGGTGGTCAGGAATATACAATGCCTGGTATGTCTATGGGGCTATGGCTTCAAGCGGATAAGGTTGGTTCGTATTTTGGGGCTGGTGCAAACTTTACTGGTAAAGGCTTTGCACATATGAATTTCCGTGTGAAAGCAGTGAAACAATCTGACTTTGATAAATGGGCAGAAAGTGTAAAGAATAACTCACCTGCTTTAACAACTGGCGGTTATGCAGCCCTATCTAAGCCTAGTCTTGTAAAAGAATTAAGCTTTTCATCATACCCGCAAGGTCTGTTTGAAAGTATCGTTAATAAAAATGGCGGTAAATATTACAACCATATGAGTAATATGGGTGACAGCCAATCAATGTCTAGTATGCCTATGTCTAAAATGTCTATGCAGTCTCAAAATAAATAATCGGGAGGAAATAATCGATGTCACATACGAGCTTTTTTGTAACTGGCGATCCGATGATTTATGGCGCAGATGTTTCCATCGTCTTGGCAAGTGTTGCCATTATCTTTGCCCTCACCTATTTTAAAAAATGGGGATGGCTTTGGCGCGAATGGATCACAACTGTTGATCATAAAAAAATTGGGATCATGTATCTTCTTTCTTCATTAGTTATGCTTTTCCGTGGTGGAGTAGATGCCATTTTAATGCGACTCCAACTTGCTGTTCCAAACAATCATTTTTTAGCATCTGATCACTATAATGAAATTTTCACCACACATGGAACCATTATGATCTTGTTTATGGCCATGCCGTTTATGTTTGCATTATTTAACATGGTTGTTCCATTGCAAATTGGAGCTCGAGATGTTGCCTACCCGATGTTGAATGCTGTAAGTTTTTGGCTTTTCTTCATTGGAGCAATGCTCTTTAATATTTCGTTTGTTATTGGCGGGTCAGCTAGTGCAGGATGGCTTTCTTACCCCCCTCTTTCCGAAAGTCAATTTAGCCCAGGTCCTGGTCAAAACTTCTGGATTTGGGGTATTCAGATTTCCGGGATTGGTAGTTTAGCAACAGGAATTAACTTTGTTGTAACTATTTTAAAAATGCGCACACCTTCGATGCGCTTAAGAGATATGCCTTTATTTTCATGGTCTGTATTATCTTCATCTATCGCTATTTTAGGTGTTTTCCCAATTTTGACAGCTACCCTGGCCATGTTGACAATTGACCGTTTACTTGGCGGTCACTTCTTCACCATGGATGCCGGCGGTAACCCAATGATGTGGGTGAACTTAATTTGGATGTGGGGTCACCCTGAAGTTTATATTGTTGTCTTACCAGCATTTGGAGTTTTCTCTGAGGTTGTAGCAACTTTCTCGAAAAAACGGATCTTTGGATATACCTCCATGGTTTTATCAATGATTGCCATCAGTGTTGTTTCTTATTTCACTTGGGTGCACCACTTCTTTACAATGGGTGCTGGTGCTGATGTAAATATTGTATTTGCAATTTGTACAATGATTATCGCAATCCCAACGGGTGCCAAAGTATTTAACTGGCTGTTTACAATGTATCGTGGACGTATAAGAGTAACTCAGCCAATGCTATGGTTTTATGCATTTGTTCCGATCTTCCTTGTTGGTGGAGCAACTGGTGTCATGCTTGCTGCTGCCCCTGCAGATTATCAATACCATAATAGTTATTTCCTTATCGCCCACTTTCACCAAGTATTAATCGGTGGTGTTGTGTTTGGTTATTTGGCTGGTTTGTATTACTGGTGGCCAAAACTTTTCGGATTTAAATTAAATGATCGTTTAGGAAAATGGGCATTCTGGTTGTGGCAAATTGGTTTCTATGTATGCTTTATGCCGCAATACGCCCTTGGTTTTATGGGTATGACACGACGTATTTATACTTACAACGACACAATGGGATGGGATATGGGCTGGGCCCCGCTTAACTTTATCTCAACCATTGGTGCTTTCTTAATGGGTATCGGTTTTATCTTCCAAGCATGGCAAATTATTTACAGCATTAAACATGGTGAACGTGATGTAACTGGTGATGCGTGGGATGCACGTACATTAGAGTGGTCGCTTCCATCTCCTCCTCCAGCATACAACTTTGCTATTTTACCTGTGGTAAACGGACGTGATGCATGGTGGTATCAAAAACAAGCAATCGCTAACGGTGAATATAAAGAAGAGCCTGTTAAATATGAGCCGATTCATATGCCAAAAAATACGGGTATTCCTTTTATCATGTCTATCTTCTGGTTTGTTGCTGGTTTCGGCTTTACGTTTGAATGGACTTGGATGGGTATCGTTGGATTAATTGGTGTTGCAGCTACATTATTCGTTCGTTCATTCCAATATGACACAGATTATTATATTCCTGCGGACGAAATCGAGCGAACTGAAAAAGCATTAAGAAATCGTACTGCGATTTAACAAACTGCAAATTAAGGAGGTTGTATACATGCAACATGGCGTTTCTGCACATGTTTCTGACCACGATCATGGTCATGTTGACCAGGAAGGGTTAAAAATTCTCGGCTTTTGGATTTTCCTTGTAACTGACTGTCTTTTATTTGCTACATTGTTTGCTACGTATGCAGTTCTGCATACCCATACAAACGGTGGATTTACTGGCAAGGAGTTCAATGTCCCTGGTTTTATCACAGAAACATTTTTACTTTTAATTAGTTCATTTACAAGCGGCCTCGCCGTTTTACAAATGCATAGAGGGAACAAAAAAGGCCTTATAGGCTGGTTGATTATCACTCTTATTTTAGGTGCGGCGTTTGTTGGGTTAGAAATTAACGAGTTTAAAGATATGGCTGCTGAAGGTGCTACCCTTCAAAGTAGTGCTTTTCTTACAGCATTTTTCACCCTTGTTGGTACACACGGACTTCACGTTTCCTTTGGTATTTTGTGGATGATCGGATTGGTTGTTCAGCTTTCTAAAAAAGGAATTACTTCCGTTACCAAGCGTAAAATTTCAATTATCAGTCTGTATTGGCACTTCTTGGATGCCGTTTGGATTTTCATCTTTACAGTCGTTTATCTTATGGGGGTGATGTAACATGCACGAACAACAACACGGTTCAATAAAAGCATATGTTACAGGTTTTATTTTCTCGATTGTTTTGACAATCATCCCGCTCGTTTTAGTTTTAAATCATATGTTAGCAAAAACAGCGCTACTTGTTAGTATATTGCTCGCAGCTGTGCTGCAGTTTGTCATCCAGCTGTTCTTCTTTATGCATATTCGTGACGGAGAAGGGCCTAGGTACAATGTTGCTGCTTTAATATTAGGACTTGTTTTCGTTTTAACAATTGTTGTTGGAGCCATCTGGATTATGTCATTTAATTCAACTGTACAATAAAATAACAAAAACACCAGCGCCCAACGAAAAGTAGTAGTCGTTGGGCGCTGGTGCTTAAAAAAGGAGTTTGGGTTTTGTGCCAGTTTTAAATAATGCTCGTCAAGAGTCACCCTCCCAATTACACCAATGGACTCAAACAATTTCTGCATATATAGAAGTAACTAAGCCTAAAATATTAGTAATGTTAACTTTTACCTCTCTTTGTGCTTCTTTTGTCGCAGAAAGAGGAGTTCCTTCCTTCTCAATTTTACTTGCCATGTTAGTAAGTGCTGCCCTATCCGCAGGCGGCTCCGCTGCAATTAACATGTGGTATGATAGAGACATAGACGTGATTATGGAAAGGACATCAAAGCGTCCCATTCCTGCGGGTCTAATTGATCCCCCTTCTGTGTTTTGGTTTGGTATTTTTCTTGGAATCTTATCCGTTGTTATTGCTTATATCTTTGTCAATCCTCTTACAGCTTTGTTAAATGCTGTTGGATATGTTTATTATGCAGTTGTATATACAATGTGGTTAAAACGTCGGACACCTTTAAACATCGTAATCGGCGGTGGAGCTGGTGCATTTCCGATCTTGATTGGGTGGGCTTCGGTAACAGGAAGTCTGAACATCACTGCTTTGTTAATGTTTTTCGTCGTTTTTCTGTGGACTCCTCCCCATTCCTGGGCACTGGCATTATACAAAAATGAGGAATATACAAATGCAGGAATTCCGATGATGCCTGTGGTAAAAGGCGCACGTTCTACAAAAATTCAAAGCTTATATTATATGGTGCTTTTATTTATCTGTTCCCTGATTTTATTTGTAACTGGAGACTTCAATTATCTTTATATGACTGCTTCCCTACTTTTTAACAGTGCTTTTCTTTATTTTACTTGGAGAATGTGGAAAGAAGATGATCATCAATTTGTATGGGCAAAGCGTACTTTTATTATCTCTTTGTTTTATATTTTAGGAATGTTTTCTTCAATGGTGATCGGAATCTTATAGGAGTGTGATTTAATATGCGATATTTTTGGCTTTCTTTTATCGCGGCTGCAACACTTTTTTTAGTGAATATACTAGGGTTTATCGATACGATGACTAATTCCGCCATGGGGTGCGGTCGTGGCTATCCATTGTGTAATGGTAGCTTGTTCCCCAACTTTTCCGATTATCATTCTGTTATCGAATATACACACAGGATAATCGTAGGTCTGGCAAGCATTCTGTTATTCGTGGTATCGGCAATTGCCTGGTTTCGATATAAATCTCGCAAAGTTAAATGGCTTGTGCTTTTTGCGATTATAGGCATTCTTGGTGAATCGACTTTAGGTGCACTGACAGTAATGATTTCTCTTTCACCAATGCTGCTCGCGGCTCATCTTGG
>JAUZQA010000135.1 GCA_030705665.1 Bacillota bacterium | reverse complement strand
GTAGGCGTTCTTGCTGCATGTGGATCAACTAAAAAAGACAATGCGGCTGGAAATAGTTCTACTAAAAAAGTATTGACCATGGGTACATCTGCTGATTATCCGCCATTTGAATCAGTGGATACAGCAGGATCTAAAAAGATCATCGGCTTTGACGTTGATCTTGCAAATGCAATTGCTGGAAAACTTGGCTATAAAGTTCAAGTAAAAGATATGGATTTCAGCGGTCTTATTCAAGCAATTAAATCGGGACAAGTTGACTTTGTAATGGCAGGTATGACGCCGACAGCAGATCGTAAGAAAAATGTTGATTTCAGTGATATTTATTATACAGCTCAGAACATGATCGTTTCGAAGAAGAGTAGCAGTATTAATAAACTGGATGAATTAAAAGGGAAAACAGTTGGTGTTCAATTAGGCTCCATTCAAGAAGGAAAAGCAAAAGATCTTAACAAAACGACGCCAATGAATATCGTAAACCGTGATCGTATTCCTGATCTCATTGAAGAATTAAAGGCAGGACGCATGGACGCTGCCATTATCGAAGACACTGTTGCCAAAGGATTTTTAGTAAAAGAAACTGAATTAAAAGGCTTTACAATCAATGACGACCCTGAAGCAGGATCTGCTATTGCATTTCCTAAAAACAGTGATTTAACTGCGAAATTCAACAAAGAATTAAAGACAATGAAACAAAATGGAGAACTTAAAAAGTTGATTTTAAAATGGTTTGGCGGAGATGCTAAGCAGCAGTAATATATCTTAAAGAAAGACGTTCAGAGGTCTTTGTCTTCTGAACGTCTTTAAAATTTTAATTGTAATTTTTAGAGAGGATTGGTTTCGGAATGAACCTTGATTTTTCGCAATTCATACCTTCTCTGCCATATATTTTTCAAGGAATAACGGTTACCCTTCAAATTGTCATTCTGGCAGGGATTTTGGGATTTTTACTTGGAACTATTTTATCTTTATTTAAAATAAGCAACCTAAAGTTTCTTGGCTGGCTTGCCGATGCTTATACATCTATCTTTAGAGGAACGCCAATGATCTTGCAATTAATGGTCATTTATTATGGTTCCCCGCAGTTAATTGGTTATCAAATTCAGCCATATACAGCAGCAGTGCTATCATTTGGATTAAACTCCGGAGCATATGTATCAGAAATCATTCGTGCCGGAATTCTTGCAATCGATAAAGGACAGCAGGAAGCTGCGTTAGCATTAGGCGTACCATATGGAAAAATGATGTTCGACATCATCCTGCCTCAAGCAATTAAGAATATTCTTCCAGCATTAATGAATGAATTTATTACCCTGACAAAGGAATCAGCCATCGTTACGTCTATTGGCGTTATGGATATTATGCGTCGTTCTTATCAGGTTGGTGCTGAGAAGTATTCATTCTTTGAACCGTTAATCATTGCCGGTGTGATTTATTATGTGATGGTTATGATTTTAACGGTCTTAGGAAAAGGGCTTGAAAGGAGAATGAGACGCAGTGATTAAAGTAGAAAATTTAGTTAAAAATTTTGGCAAACTTGAAGTTTTAAAGAATATCACTACAACGATCAAGCAAGGTGAAGTGGTAGCGATTATTGGGCCGTCAGGTTCGGGAAAATCTACTTTTTTGCGCTGCATGAACCTTTTAGAAACTCCTACTTCCGGACATGTTTGGATTGGAGGAGACGACATTACTGATAAAAAAACAAATATTATGAAAGTCCGTCAAAATGTGGGTATGGTCTTTCAGCATTTTCATCTATTTCCACATAAAACCGTCTTGCAAAATCTAACCTATGCCCCAATGAAGGTTAAAGGGATTTCAAAAGAGGAAGCAGAAAAGTTTGCGAATGAACTGTTGAAAAAAGTGGGCCTTTCTGAAAAAGCACAGGAATATCCAAAGAGACTCTCTGGAGGACAGAAGCAGAGGGTTGCGATTGCGAGAGCCTTAGCAATGCAGCCGGAAGTGATGCTATTTGATGAACCTACATCCGCTCTTGACCCTGAAATGGTTAAGGAAGTTCTGGAGGTTATGAAGACACTTGCACACACTGGTATGACGATGGCCATTGTAACTCATGAAATGGGCTTTGCCCGAGAGGTGGCTGACCGAGTTTTATTCCTTGATGGCGGTGTACTTGTTGAAGATGCACCACCTCAAGAATTTTTTTCAAATCCAAAAAGCAAACGTGCGCAAGACTTCTTGCAAAAAATGCTTTAAAGAGTATAAGCTAGAATTAAAGATGATCTTTATGATCATCTTTTTTTAGCATATGGAGGAGAATAGGAATGAAGTTTCGAATCGGGTACCGAACAATAAAAACAGCAATAGGTGTGGCTATAAGTATATTACTGGCTCAGCAGTTAGGACTACATAATTTTGCCTCAGCGGGTATCATAACGATCTTGTGCATTCAAATTACAAAAAAGAGGTCATTTAGGACGGCATGGGATCGGTTTTTAGCTTGTACCCTGGCTGTACCTTTTTCTGCTCTGTTTTTTTGGGCCTTTGGTTATGGACCGATTGTGATTGGAATTATTCTTCTTTTCTTTATCCCAACACTTGTTATGTTAAAAGCAAATGACGGCATAGTGACAAGCAGTGTTATTATTTTACATTTATTTGCAGCGCAGAGTTTTTCACTGCCATTCTTCTTAAATGAATTAGGTGTTATTGTGGTTGGAATCGGCGTGGCTTTAATTATGAACCTATATATGCCGAGTGTCGATAAAAAAATGGATGACTATCAAGAGGAAATTGAAGAAAACTTTAAACGGATTTTTGACGAAATTATTCGTTATTTACGAAATGGTGATAGTGATTGGGAAGGAAAGGAAATTACTGAAACCGCGAGTGTTATTCGTGAGGCAAAAACAATAGCTTTCCGTGATTTGGAAAATCGGTTTTTAAAAGAGGAATCGATTTATTATCAATATTTCACAATGAGAGAAAAACAATTCGAGATCATAGAACGCTTGCTTCCCAGTGTTACATCGATTACTCGTAAAGTAAAACAAGGAAATATGATCGCGGACTTTCTTGAGGAATTATCGGAAAATATACATCCTGGCAATACAGCAATCATATATATTCATAAATTAATGAAAATGAAGGCGGAATTTGAAGAAAGTGAACTTCCTAAGACAAGAGAAGAATTTGAAGCAAGAGCCGCTCTTTTACAAGTTGTAAACGAAATGGAAAGATATTTAATTCTAAAGAGTTCCTTTAAAGGGTTAAAACAAACATCAAAAATGAGTATTAATCGAAAAAAGCAGCAAGTTAGTCAATAAATAGATAAAAAAAAGGACTGGTTTCAGTCCTTTTTTGGTTAACTCCAGCATAAGTGCTGGGGTTTTTCTATTTTATATGAATTGTGCAAGACCTAATGCGATGGTAGAGGCTAACATGGCAATCAGCATTAAAAATACTATTATTTTTCTCGTTCTCTTCTTTGACAAGGCGGGTACCTCCCAAGACATTATTGATATTTCTATTTTACAGAGAAAATATTATGAAAACAACGGAATTAATCATCAATTTAGGAAGGATTTATGAATTTTTTAACGAATAAGATAATTGTCGAATTTATTCTAATTTTGAAAACAGAGGGGATATTATGATAAAAAAAGTCGATCATATTGGGATTGCCGTCAAATCCCTTGATCAAACACTTCCGTTTTATACGGAAGAACTAAAGCTGCCCTTATTGGGGATTGAAGAAGTTGAAAGCGAAAAAGTAAAAGTGGCCTTTCTTGAGGCTGGGGAAACACATATTGAATTACTTGAGCCAACTTCGCCAGAAAGCGCCATTGCTAAGTATATTGAAAAGCGTGGAGAGGGGATCCACCACATAGCACTTGGTGTTGATTCCATTCAAGAAAGACTTAATGAATTAAAAGAAAAAGGGATTCGACTGATTCAAGAACAAGCAAAAATTGGCGCGGGTGGGTCAAAAGTAGCGTTTTTGCATCCAAAATCAACATCTGGAGTTTTGTATGAACTATGTGAGAAAAAGGGGGAAGAGTAAAAATCATGATTGATATATATGAAAAAATTAATGATCTGTATGACAAAAGACGGGAAGTTGAATTGGGCGGCGGCGATGGAAAAATTCTTAAACAGCATGAAAAAGGAAAGCTGACTGCCAGGGAAAGGATCGACCTTTTATTAGATGAAGGTACTTTCGTTGAACTAAATCCCTTTATTGAACATCGAAGCAATGATTTTGGTCTTGACGAAATGAAAGGACCTGGTGATGGGGTTGTTACAGGTTACGGAAAAGTAAATGGCCGTCCCATTTATTTGTTTTCTCAGGATTTTACCGTTTTTGGCGGTGCGTTAGGAGAAATGCACGCTAAAAAAATTGCTAACGTAATGGATTTAGCAGCAAAAAATGGTGCCCCTTTTGTCGGCCTTAATGACTCCGGCGGTGCCAGAATTCAAGAGGGTGTCGTTTCATTAGATGGATATGGATGGATTTTTTATCGGAATTCAATTTATTCCGGCGTTATTCCACAAATTTCCGTCATTATGGGACCATGTGCAGGTGGTGCTGTATATTCACCGGCCATCACTGATTTCGTTTTTATGGTTGAAAAAACAAGCCAAATGTTTATCACTGGACCAAAGGTTATTGAGGCAGTTACCGGAGAAAAAATTACTTCTGAAAATCTTGGCGGTGCAAAAGTCCATAACTCAATCAGCGGTAATGCCCATTTCCAATGTGAATCGGAAATAGAAGCCTTGAAAGATGTACGAAGACTTCTTAGTTATCTTCCGCAAAACAATCAAGAAAAGCCTCCAATGCAGGAAACGGACCCGGATGATTTTAATTATCGTCCTGATTTAGCGGAACTTATTCCGTTTGATGCTGTTCGACCATATGATGTTCATATTGTCATCGACCAAGTATGTGATGAAGGTTCTTTCATGGAAGTTCAAAAAGATTTTGCTAAAAACATAGTTGTCGGCCTTGCAAGAATCGCCGGAGAATCCGTCGGTCTTGTTTGTAATCAGCCTAAGTTTATGGCTGGCGGACTAGATATTGACTCCTCAGATAAAGCTTCTAGATTTATTCGTTTTTGTGATTCTTTTAATATCCCAATTATTACATTTGAAGACGTTACCGGCTTTTTCCCTGGTATTAAACAGGAGCATGGTGGAATTATTCGCCACGGTGCAAAAATTTTATACGCATACTCTGAAGCTACTGTACCGAAGTTAACGATTATTTTAAGGAAAGCTTTCGGCGGAGCCTATGTTGCTTTGAACAGTAAATCAATTGGCGCTGACATCGTTTATGCATGGCCAAATGCAGAAATTGCGGTTATGGGTGCACAAGGTGCTGCTAATATCATTTTTGCCAAAGAAATTGCAAACAGTGACAATCCTGAAGAAACAAGACAACAAAAAATAGAAGAGTACCGAGAAAAGTTTGCAAATCCATATGTTGCAGCCGCTCGCGGAATGGTTGATGACGTTATTGACCCGCGTGAAACCCGGATTAAAATTATTCAGGCATTAGAAATGCTCCGAAATAAAAAAGAATCGAGACCTGAGAAAAAACACGGAAACATTCCGCTATAACAAGAATGGTAAGCCCTCCACATTCCATGTGGGGGGTCTTTATTTGAAGATTTGAAGTCGAAAGGGGTATACTGTTGGATGAGTACATAATATGGAGGTTCAAAAAATGGCAATTAATCAGGAGCGTCTTTTGAATGAGTTTTTAGAGCTTGTCCAAATTGACTCAGAAACAAAGTTTGAGACAGAGGTAGCGAAGGTACTAAAACAAAAATTTACTGATTTAGGTCTTGAAGTGTTTGAGGATGACACAACAGCTAAAACAGGACATGGGGCAGGCAATTTAATTTGTACCCTTAAAGGAACAAAAGACGGGGTAGATCCGATTTACTTTACTTCCCATATGGATACGGTCGTACCAGCTAAAGGTGTTAAACCTTCGGTAAAGGATGGTTATGTTGTAACGGATGGTACAACGATTTTAGGTGCCGACGATAAAGCTGGACTATCTGTTATGCTGGAGACAATCCGGGTTTTAAAAGAGGAAAACATTCCGCATGGCGATATTCAATTTATTATAACAGTAGGTGAGGAATCAGGACTCGTTGGTGCTAAAGCGCTGGATTCTTCGTTGTTAAAAGCGAAATTCGGGTATGCCTTAGATAGTGATGAAAAAGTAGGAAATGTTGTTGTTGCTGCTCCCACTCAGGCGAAAGTGAAGGCAACAATCTATGGAAAAACAGCACATGCCGGTGTTGCACCAGAAAAAGGGGTTTCAGCCATAACCATTGCTGCAAAGGCAATTGCAAAAATGCCGCTTGGCAGAATTGATGAAGAAACAACTGCTAATATTGGCCGCTTCGAAGGCGGGTCAGCAACAAATATTGTCTGTGATCGTGTAGACATTCTTGCTGAAGCACGTTCGCTCGTTCCAGAAAAAATGGACGCTCAGATTCAGAAAATGAAAGAAGCTTTTGAATCTGTTGCAAAACAAATGGGTGGAAGGGCAGATGTTGATGTTCAGGTAATGTACCCGGGATTTAAGTTTGGGGAAGGCGATCAGGTTGTTCAGATTGCGAAAAAAGCGGCAGCAAAAATTGGCCGTCCATGTGAACTGCAAAAAAGCGGCGGCGGCAGTGATGCGAATGTATTCAATGGCTTTAATATTCCTACCGTAAACCTTGCTGTTGGTTATGAAGAAATTCATACAACAAACGAGCGAATCCCTGTCGAAGAGCTTTATAAGCTGGGAGAAATGACTTTAGCAATTATTGACGAAGTAACAAACCACTAAAAAAGAAAAAGCACAGAGGTTTGAGGTGGCCCCCAAAAGTTAGAGTTGAAAGCTAACCTTTGGGGTGTAAAACACCTTTCTGTGCTTTTTTCTATGAAATTAATTTTGTCAGGCCAAAGGCCACCTTTAAACCGGAGATTGGAGATTTCAACGAAAATTTTTCTTTCTTGTAAATATAGCATGATTTTTGTCAAAGGCATGCTATAGTAATACTATACATATTTTCTCTTTAATTGGGAGGCTCTCCTATTTATATGAATAAAGTTGTTGTAGTTGGAACCGGGAAGGAAGAATATGCAATACCGCTTCGATATGTTGTTTCCATTGAAAAATTAGAGGGGATTATTCCCATTCCGCAGATGCCAGACTATGTCACAGGTATAATTGAAATTAGACAACAAGTTATTCCCATCATTGATCTTGAGTATATTTTTTACTATCGCTTTCTGCAAATGGACGAAAATTCGAGGTTAGTGATTGTGCAGCTTGAGCAATTTATGGTGGGAATCCTCGTAAACGAGGCAAAAGAAATTATTGAAATTTCTCCTGAAAAAATAAAACAGATTGGGTTCATTAAAAGTCCAGCGACTGCTTATCTGATCGGCGTAGCCAGCCTAACGGGTTCTCTAGTGGCAATTATTAATCCAGAGGTTTTGATTGGTTCATTAGAAGGAATAAATGTAGTACTAGATGAATTGAAAAGTCACTTTTAATGATGTGGCTTTTTTTCTTTGGGTTTTGCTAGAATATTCTTAGCTGTATTTGAGGATGTGGGTATATGACGCAAATGTATCCGAAAAATGGGAGAGTCATTTTGCATGTTGACATGAATAGTTTTTATGCTTCAGTTGAAATGGCCTATGACTCAGGCTTAAAGGGTAAGCCCTTGGCCATTGCCGGCAATGTCGAGGAGCGGCGGGGTATTATTGTAACGTGCAGTTATGAAGCACGAAAGTTTGGTGTTAAAACCACAATGCCATTATGGGAAGCAAAGAAACTCTGTCCCAATTTGATTGTCAAACCACCAAATTTTGATCGTTATCGGGCTGCATCGATGCGTATGTTTGAATTATTAAGGCAGTATACAGATCTCGTTGAGCCAGTTTCAATAGATGAAGGATATATGGATATCAGCGGATGCTTTCGTTTGGGCAGCCCACTTGAAATTGCTCAAAGTATTCAAACTGCGATTCTAAATGAGCTAGATTTACCTTGCAGTATCGGGATTGCTCCCAATAAATTTTTGGCGAAAATGGCTTCAGATATGAAAAAACCATTGGGGATTACGGTATTAAGAAAGCGGGATGTGAAAAAAGTTCTTTGGCCGCTTGAATCAAGTGAAATGCATGGAGTTGGCAGGAAAACGGCAGAAAAACTAAAAACGATTGGAATCCAAACAATTGGAGATCTTGCTAATGGCAATGAGATTCAGCTAAAAACTCTACTTGGGATTAATGGGATCCGCTTAAAGGAAAGAGCAAACGGAAATGACTCAAGACCAGTTGATCCTGAATCCGTTGCTGATTTTAAAAGTATTGGAAACTCAACGACACTTCCCAAAGATGTTATCAATCAACAGGAATTATTTCACACTCTTGATGGCTTGGCTGAAAAAGTCTCCATTCGATTAAAACGCAAAAATGTCTTAGCAACAAGTATAACGATCACGATTCGATACAAAGACCGGAAAACAATTACTAGGAGTAAGAGGCTGGATAATCCAGTACACTTAAAAGAAGAAATTGCTTCCCTGTCAAAGCAATTATTCCTAAAAGCGTGGAGCGGCTACCCGATCCGTTTATTAGGGATTACTGGTTCTGACTTAATTGAACAAGACCATGCGGTTAAACAGCTAGACCTATTTTCTTATCAAAAAGAAGCACAAATGGAACCGCTTCTTAATGTTGTTTCACAATTACAAGAAAAGTACGGAAAAAAGATTATTGAACGTGCCGGACTTCACCAAGTTGACCCAGATCATCAGATAGGAACAGATACAAGCTTTAACAAGGACTTTCTCCGCTCCTTCCCAAACAATGAGGACTCTGATCATAAAGAGAATAAATAAACACCCGCGGCATAACGAAATGTGCGCGGGTGTTCTCGTTTATTCTCTTATTTACAAAGGTCGACGACATCTAATTCATCAACATGCCACCATGAAAAGCCGTCCTTTTTTAATAATTCATTTGCCGCTTTTGGCCCCATAGACCC
>JAUZQA010000134.1 GCA_030705665.1 Bacillota bacterium | reverse complement strand
TCACTAAGAACAAAACCATCCGTCGTCTCGGTCATTATTTTCATTCTTTCCTTTCCAACGTCTGATTTTGGATCAGCTAAAAGGATACAGTAAGACTGTTCACCGCCACGGCCAACTCGACCGCGCAGCTGATGGAGCTGTGAAAGGCCAAACCGTTCAGCATCATAGATCACCATGATGGTTGCATTCGGGACGTTTACTCCAACTTCAATGACTGTTGTCGACACAAGCACCTGCAGATTGTTGGCTTTAAATTCACTCATAACAGCCTCTTTTTCATCGGCATTTAAGCGCCCATGCATGAGACCTACTTTGTACCGATTTTGAAAATAATGTGTTAAAGTGCTGTGGACATCAATCGCATTTTGGACATCTAACTTTTCTGATTCCTCAATCAAGGGACAAATTACGTACCCTTGGCGGCCTTTCCGCAATTCTTTTTCCATAAACCCCAATACTCGGTCTAGCATATCCTGTTTGGCCCAATATGTTTCAACTGTTTTCCTGCCCGCAGGCATTTCATCTATAATCGAGACATCCATTTCCCCAAAAACAGTGATAGCCAGTGTCCTTGGGATTGGGGTTGCCGTCATAAACAAAACATCGGGATTTTCCCCTTTTTCGCGGAGAACCCTGCGTTGTTCGACTCCAAATCGATGCTGTTCATCTGTTATGACCAAGCCAAGTTTATGGAATGTTACCTCATCCTGAATCAAAGCATGCGTTCCAATTAAAACATCAATCTCACCTTGGGCAAGCTGTGATAACAACTCTTTTCGCTGCTTTCCTTTTATCGAGCTGGTCAAGAGGGCACATCTAACCCCAAAAGGGTCTAACATTTCGTTTAATGACTCAGCATGTTGTTCAGCCAATATTTCTGTCGGAACCATCAAGGCACCTTGATACCCGGCTGTAACACTGGCATATAAGGCAATTGCCGCTACTACCGTTTTCCCCGAGCCAACATCCCCTTGGAGTAGGCGGTTCATTCGATATGGTGATTTTAAATCTTTTAAGATTTCATTCACAACTCTTTTTTGCGCATTTGTAAGCGGAAATGCCAAGGAATCAATAAATTCCTTTAATTGTGGCAGCTGATAATTTTGCTGCAAGCCTAAAGAATGTTCTCTCTCAAATTTTCTTAGAGCCTGTATTTTTAACTGAAAGTAGAGAAATTCCTCGTAAACAAGTCTTCGTCTTGCCTGCTTCAAATCTTCTTGATTCATTGGAAAATGCATGGCTCGATACGCTTCACGACGATTCAACAAACGGTATTTTTTCAAAAAGGCTTCAGGAAGCGTCTCATCAATAAGATGTCCATACTGGTGGAACGCAAGTTGAATAAACTTGCGAATTCCTTTCATTGTAATTTTACCTTTTAGAGCATATACAGGTTCGAAGTCTTTTACTTTTGTATAGGGCCCCGTATTTAGCTCGCTTCCCGTAATCGTTTGCCGATGCTGGTCCCATTTCCCCGTAACTGTAACAGTTTCGTTCATTGCTAATTTCGGTTTTAGATATGGTTGATTAAAAAAAACAACTTGGATTAAATAGCGCCCAACTAAAAGACGCACTGTTAATCTGGATTTTTTTTTCCCATAATAGACAAGAGAAGGTTCACTATGAACCTTCCCTTCAACCGTCACTCTTTCATCATGGTTTACCTCGGCTAAATCGCGAAGCCGATAGTCTTCATAACGATAAGGAAAATATTCTAAAAGATCATTTACTGTGTGAATTTTCATTTCTGCAAGGGACTCGGCTGTTTCTTCGCCGATCCCTTTTAATATCGTAACCGCTTGTGTTAGATTCTCATTCACGATATTTGACCGGTCCACCGATTCGATTCTCTAGGTCGGTGCTGCCGCCAACCCTCCCTTAAAAGTTTTTAATCATGTAAAAAAGAAGGGAATCTCTTCCCTTCTTATTTTAACATTTCATTTATTCTACAGAAAAGATAAATGAATACAATGGCTGTTTTCCATCATGTACTTCTACTTCAACATCTTCGTAATGTTCTTCTACGTAGTCTGTTAAAGTCTGTACCTCTGCTTCGCTTACGTCTTCTCCATAAATGATCGTTAAGATTTCAGAGTCCTCATCAAGCATTTCCTCAAGCAACCCTTCTGCTGCTTTAAGTTTCTCTTTATCTTTAACTGCAATTTTACCTTCAGCAATGCCCATAAAGTCATTCTTTTCAATTTCTAAACCATCGATGTGGGTATCACGGACAGCAAAGGTTATTTGCCCTGATTTTACATGCCCCAAAGCTTGAGTCATGGCTTTTTCATTAGCTGTTACATCTGAATCAGGATTAAAAGCAAGGAGTGCTGACAGTCCTTGAGGAACTGTTTTAGATGGAATGACGTATATTTCCACTTCACTTACATCCTTTGCCTGCTCTGCAGCCATAATGATATTTTTATTATTTGGCAGAATGAAGACTTTTTTTGCATTCACGGCTTTTATGGCCTTAACAATGTCCTCTGTACTTGGATTCATTGTTTGACCGCCTTCAATCACTTCATGGGCCCCAATGCTGCGGAAAAGGTCAGCAAGTCCTGAGCCCATTGAAACGGTCACGATTCCATATTCCTGTAAGTTGCTTTGTGTTTGCCCTTCCCCGGCAACCAGCGGTGTATGCGATTCGCCGACAATATTGGTATGCTGCTGACGCATATTTTCGATCTTGATATTAATGAGGCTTCCATAACGCTGACCATAACTTAAAACAGTTCCCGGCTGTTCAGAATGAACATGTACTTTAACAAGCTCATCGTCCGCTATTACAAGCAAGGAATCCCCTAATGCACTTAGATCATTGCGAAATACTTCTTCTTTAAATGGGTGCTTTGCCAGTTTGTCTTTTTCAAACTTGACCATAAATTCAGTACAATAACCAAAAATAATGTCTTCTGTATTGATATGGCTTTGCACACTTTTGTGGTGTTCAGCATTTACTAATTCATTCATCGATGGAATGTTTTCTGGTGAGGTTGGGAGTTTCTCTCCTTTTAATTCAGCCAAAAACCCCTCATACACTAAAACAAGTCCTTGACCGCCGCTGTCAACAACCCCTACCTCTTTTAAAACAGGCAGCAAGTCTGGAGTTCTTTTAAGAGAAGCTTTTGCTTCTGCTAAAACATCTTCCATGATTTTTACAAGATCATCCGTTTTTTGAGCTGCTAGAGCTGCTTTACTCGCCGCATCTTTGGCAACGGTCAAAATCGTTCCTTCTACTGGTTTCATTACAGCCTTATACGCCGTTTGAACACCTGCTTCAAGTGCTTGCGCAAATTCGCTTCCTGTAATTGTCTCTTTACCTTCAATAGACTTGGCAAAGCCGCGGAATAATTGAGAAAGAATCACACCTGAATTGCCGCGTGCTCCCATTAATAAACCTTTTGAAAGTGATATACCCACATTTCCTATATGCTCTTGAATATTATTTTTAACTTCTTTCGCTCCGGAGGTTATTGATAAATTCATGTTTGTTCCCGTATCACCATCTGGAACGGGAAAAACATTTAAGGCGTCTACCATTTTGGCATTGGCTGATAGATGATTTGCACCCTGTATCACCATCTCGGCAAAGCGCCTGCCATCTAATGCTGTAATTGACACAAAACTTCCTCCTCATCAGGGATTGATCACACGTACTCCCTGAACAAAAATATTTACTGAATCAACGGAGAGTCCGACCGTCTTATCTAGGGTGTATTTAACTTTTGATTGCACATTATGGGCAACCTCTGAAATTTTTGTACCATAGCTGACGATAATGTACATATCGATATGTACTTCTTCATTTTGTTGACGGACGATAACACCTTTAGTGAAATTTTCTCTTCGCAGTATGTCTGTTAGTCCATCCTTAATTTGACTTTTGGAGGCCATTCCGACGATGCCGTAGCAATCTATTGCTGCTCCTCCTGCAATGGTGGCGATTACTTCATTTGATATATCAATTTGTCCTAGCTTTGTTTTTAGTTCAATGGACATGAATCGTTCCCCCTTTACAATGCACGCTGGCTACAGTCATTTTACTATAGTATATACAATTTTAAAAGACAAAGAAGAAAAACAGAAAGGCTGTTTTACATTTTATGTAAAACAGCCTTTCTTTAAATAGTCCCCGATTTCATTCACAAGCTAGCAGCAAGAATTATATTTTTACTTTAATAGCTTCTTCTGCAAGCATCGTACCATTTTTCTCAAAATTCACGTACCACGACAGAGCTTTTTCCATTACATGAGGTGTGTGTCCGCCACGTGTTAGAGCCTCATAGTAATAGTCATATAATTGTGGCCGATATGAAGGATGCGCACAATTTTCAATGATCACGAGTGCCCTCTGCCTTGGAGTCAGTCCCCTTAAGTCAGCGACACCTTGCTCCGTAATTAATACATCAACATCATGCTCAATATGATCAACATGCGAAGCAAATGGAACAACACTTGAAATCTTTCCAGCTTTTGCAACAGATTTTGTTACGAATATTGCGATACGTGCACTGCGGGTAAAGTCTCCGGAACCGCCGATACCGTTCATCATTTTCGTGCCCATAACATGGGTTGAATTTACATTCCCATAAATATCAAATTCAAGTGCGGTATTCATTGTAATTAAGCCAAGACGACGTGCAACCTCTGGATTATTGGAAATTTCTTGTGGACGCAATACAATTTTATCGCGGTAGTTTTCCAAGTTTCCGAATACATGGTCCATTTTTTCTTTAGATAGAGTAAAGGCGCCGCCAGAGGCAAATCTAATTTTATCTGCATCAATACAATCGATAACCGCATCCTGCAATACTTCAGAGTATAACGTTAAATCTTTAAATTCCGAATCCAAGAATCCGTAGAAAACGGCATTGGCAACAGATCCTACACCAGATTGAAGAGGCGGCAGCGGCTCTGGCAGTTTTCCAGCTTTTATTTGTTCACGTAGGAAGTTGATTAAATGATTTGCTATTCTTTTGGTATCTTCATCCGGTTCCACAAGGGACTTTGGAGTATCAATCTGATTGGTAATAACAATTCCTTTAATTTTTTCAGGATCCACCTTAATATATGGCGTTCCAATACGCTGATCAACTGCAGTCAAGGGAATTGGCTGCCGTCCCTCATGCGGGCCAGGGTTGTACACATCATGAAACCCTTCCAATTCTGGAACCTGTGCCAAGTTTAACTCTACGAGTACTTCTTTAGCGTTTTCGATAAAAATGCAATTATTTCCGCCGGAAGTAGTCGGAACAATATAACCTTCTTCCGTGATAGCAACCGCTTCCACGATTGCGATATCGATTGAAATAACTTGATTGCGAATCATATCGGCTGTATCTGAAAGATGAGGATCTAAATAATCGATATTTCCTTTATTGATTTCATTTCGTGAATGTTTATCGGATTGGAAGGGCAAACGTAACCCAACAATTCCAGCTTCAGATAAAACGGTATCAATTTCGGGTCCAACAGAAGCTCCAGTATAGACATTTATTTTAAATGGCTGTCCCTCTTTTTTTGCCCGTTCTGCAAGAGTTACAGGAATCACTTTTGGATCACCTGAAGAAGTAAATCCGCTAAAACCAATACTCATACCGTTTTTAATATAATTAATTGCTTCTTCTGCGCTCATTACGCGATCAAATAAACGAGGATTTTTAATACGATTTTGATAGTCCACTTTCTTTCTCCTTTTATCCCTTTTTTTATCTATTTTAACTAATCAAAACTCTGTGCTATAACAATAGGGATAAAATTATATATTTTTAGGATAAAGGCTTTATTTTTACGGTTTAAATCGTAAAATAAAATGAGGAATCCTATTTATTTTCGCATCTGTATTATAACAATGAATGAACTGCAAATCTCCCTTCTTCATTTTCCATTGTCAAGGTATTTTTCTTGAAAGCTTCTCGTTTACTATTGCATTCTAATACTTTGTATGATAAATTATTAAAGTATCTTTAGGCAGGAAATATGGCTATGCCAATTTCTTTATCTAACCGATGGAAACATCTAAATTAGTCTTTTTAAAGCATAAATGCTTTTGGTTGTTAAGGAGGGGAAAAATATGCCACGTAAATGTGTTATAACTGGTAAAAAAACTACTTCTGGTAATGCACGTTCTCACGCAATGAACGCTAATAAGCGCACATGGGGTGCAAACCTTCAAAAAGTTCGTATTCTTGTTGATGGAAAGCCTAAACGTGTTTGGGTTTCTACAAGAGCGTTAAGATCCGGTAAAGTAGAGCGCGTATAATTCGTAGCAAGAATTAGACATCCATTATGGATGTCTTTTTATTTTTGGCCTATGTTAAAGGTCAATGTTGATTTTTTAGCCCTGTTGATTGGAGCGGAAATCAACAGCCTAATCGAACCACAGTTTTGCGTTCAAATGTAAAAGGCACCCTGAAGGAGGGTGCACAGTTTTTGATCGGTTTTTAAAAAATACATTTATTTTAGTCGTTTTTCTTAAAAGCCCCAATCATCGCTCGGACAAGTCCGCCTAAAAATCTCGGCAGTTTAATTGTATAAAATTTCATATTGTCCCTCCTCACAATCTTACACTGCTTGAGCGTAACGCTATATCATATTATTCAAAGGAAAGAAATAAGTACTTATTTTTTATAAGCTTTTTAATCATTGCTTCTTACCACTATTAATATGCCTTCCGAAAAAGAAAAAGTACCACAATCCCTAATAAGCTCATTACTAATACATAATGTTGAGCCGATGGAAATATGACAGTCCTTTAGAGGGTACTTAAAGCCTTCCAGCGTAAGAGCCTGAACATTTAATGTAACGGGGACAAAAGAAATATATTTTTTTTCATCCATTTTTCGTATTTCATATTTTCCCGGTGCTTTCACGAAAATGACATTGTTGCGATCAATAAGAAAAATTTCAGTATTTGTCCCTGCTAAGACAGGTCTGATTACCAGCTGAACGTTTGCGAAAAAATGGTCAAGCCTGCCGCCGCTGGAACCAAAAACTCGAATCTGGTCTGGCTTCTGCTCTAATGCCCAATTTAAAGCCAGTTCCATATCTGTTTCATCTTTTTCAGGCTTGAATTTTTCCAGGTGTTTTACTTTTTTTTCAATTTCAGTTAATTCGTTGGCGGTTACTGAGTCAAAATCGCCAAAGGCAATGTCAGGTTGAATATCTCTGTTTATGAGGGTAAACACTCCTCTATCAACGCCAACCCAGATGCTTTCCTCTTCATTGTAATTATGCAAATCAGGGAGCAGGTCTACAGGCCCTCCTCCTAAAATATTGATGATCATCTGTTATATCTCCCTTCAAAGAAAAAAGCCAGCAGCGACGCCAGCTTTTTTCATTAACCTCTGATCAATTCAATGGCTTTTTTTCGGTCTTCTTGATTATAAATTGCAGACCCTGCAACAAGAACAGTTGCTCCAGCCTCGATGCAGAGCTTGGCTGTTTCGGAATTGACACCGCCGTCAATCTCAATTTCAATAACAGCACCCTTTTCAGCAGCTAACTCTTTTACCTTCTTGATTTTCGGCAATACCTCTGGAATAAATTTTTGTCCGCCAAATCCTGGGTTGACCGACATCAGCAGCACCATATCAATATCAGCAATAATATGCTGAATGGTTTCCACTGGTGTTGCCGGATTAAGCACAACGCCTGCCTTGACACCAAAAGATTTAATCAAATGAATGGTACGGTGAAGATGTCTTGTGGCCTCCACATGAACGGTTATATAATCTGCTCCGGCTTTGGCAAATGCCTCAATATATTTGTCAGGATCCTCAATCATTAAGTGAACATCAAGCGGAAGCTTTGTAACTGGCCTAATTGCCTCTACAATTAAAGGCCCGATCGTAATATTAGGTACAAAATGTCCATCCATTACATCAACATGGATGAAGTCTGCACCACCTTTTTCAACATCAAAAACCTCTTCTCCCAATTTTGCAAAGTCTGCAGATAATATGGACGGTGCAATTTTTACCATCTCTTCAATACCTCGGCTTTCTATCTTTTATCTCTTGTAAAAAATTTAAATAATGCTCATATCGAAATGCGGAAATTTCTCCAGCTTCAACCGCATTCTTCACACCGCATTTTGGCTCTTTTACATGAAGGCAGCCTCTGAATTTACAATTTTCACTTACCTTTTGCAATTCAGGAAAACAAAAGGTTAAATCTTCAGCCTCAATATTTGTAAATTCCAGCGAACTAAATCCCGGGGTGTCCGCAACCAGACCTTGACCCACATGGATTAATTCCACATGCCGCGTTGTATGCCTTCCCCGTCCCAGGTGCGAAGAAATATCATTTGTTTTTAGATCAAGTTCGGGTTTTAAAGCATTCAATAAAGATGATTTACCAACCCCCGATTGTCCCGCAAATACCGAAATTTTATTTTCTAAACGCGGGAGCAGCTGTTCCATGCCTAATTCAGTTTCACTCGAGGTCAAAATGACGGCATAACCTGCATGGCGGTAGCTTTCTGTGTATTTTTCAATCTGCAAATGTTGTTCGGGTGTTGCTAAATCTAATTTGGTTATACAAATCAGCGGTTGAATATGATTAAACTCAATCAGGACCAGAAAACGGTCCAATAAAATTGGACTGAAATCCGGTTCAACTGCAGAAAAAACAAGAATGGCTTGGTCCACATTGGCAATTGGGGGCCGAACCAATTCATTTTTCCTTTCTTTGACTTCAAGAATATATCCTTCTTGATCATTTTCTGCTTGAAAAATAACTTCATCCCCGACAAGAGGGGTAATTTTATTTTTCCGAAAGACTCCTCTCCCTCGGCATTGAATGATCTCATCATTTTGAAGGACATAATAAAATCCACTTAAAGCTTTGATGATCTTTCCTTCAAGCATAGCAACACTCCTTGGCATATTGCCTTTTCTTTCAAACACTTCCACCAATTTGGTTTGTTTTTTCACAGCAATCTTTTTAGAACTTGTTTTACTGTGCATTATCATAGTTAACAAATTCATCATCAATTACGGTGCCATCACGCACTACTTTATATTCTGCGGTTTTCCCATCTGCAATATTTAATTCAATCACTCT